>NZ_JBHTNH010000001.1:0-137995 GCF_042679865.1 Lentibacillus salinarum
CAGGTGGTGAATGCAGAGCGAAGCAATCGAATCCATTCCCTTGTCCGGTTTTTGGTTTTAACCGGTAAATAATAGATTGGATGTAGCTCTATTATACTGTTTTTTCCATATTAAATAGCGGAGAGCCTGAAAGATGGTATTTCAACGGAAAAACGAGAGAAATCACAGGACACGGAATATGTCGGTTGTGACATTGCTCATAATTCCAATCCTGATTTTATCGGCTTGCTCCGGCAATTCCGACAACAACAATAATGCTAAGGACAATAGCAATAATAACAGTAAAAACAAAAACACAGCTTTTAAGGTGGTAATCGATCCGGGGCATGGCGGTAAAGATAACGGGGCAACAGGTGCCAGCGGCCAATATGAAAAGAGTTTTACGTTAAGGTTGTCAAAAGAAGTGAAAAAACTGTTGGAGCAGGAATCGGGGATGGAAGTTTTCATGACGAGAACAGATGACAGCTTTATTTCGCAGGAAAGCCGCTACAGACCTAAATATGCAAATAAACTGAATGCAGATGTATATGTATCTATTCACGGCAACACGTTTTCCAATCCGAGTGTTTCAGGCACCGAAACATTTTACTACCACAATAATTCCCGCCAGTTTGCTCGGATTTTACAGAAACATGTGGTTGAAGCTACCGGATTCAGGGATAGAGGGATAAAGAAGAAAGATCTGTTCGTTGTAAGGGATACGAATATGCCGGCAGCCTTGATAGAAGTAGGTTACCTGACGAATCCCGAGAACGAGTCCGTAATGCGTACGGACGATTTTCAATCACGTGTCGCCGCTTCAATTGTTGAAGGGATTAAAGCGTACAAAGAACGGTCGGATGAACAAGGTTTTTTAAATTGGGGATTTTAAGACCAGACCTAAAAATCAATACAGCAATATTAGAGCGCAGCGGGCCATCCAATTTTTGACGTTATAAGTCACTAAATTGGATGGCTTTTAAGTTGAAAAACTACCGCAGTTCAATAATTAACGACATCAATTTCATAATCTTCACTGCTGTCACCCTCGCCTGTGATACATGTAAAACAACCATTCCATCCAACAATTGCAGAGCCAATTGCCCAAATAGGTGCGTCGCAAGAAGTACAATCCGCTCCACCTTTTTTGTTTTCAACGGCTAATTGGAGTTTTTCCTTCGTATCTTGTAAGTTTTCCTCTTTATTCGTTTTGACAAAGCTTTTTGCAAATTCATTAATTGATATTGGTACCATCTAATACACTTCTCCTTTTTTATTTAAGATAATTACCTCACCGGCAGCTGTCAACCACGTCCCCCATGCATCTCCTGCAGCCTGGCCGTTTCCTTCCGCTTCTTTCTCACCTCATCAAGGTACTGCGTGAAGATTCGAGTCCTTTTTCAGACAATCATATATATGAAACATATAATCTCGTGCTTGCAGCAGCGGATTCTTAATCGTTGCTTGTTCGCCGGATGTCGTATGTAAAGTCCACTCGTCCTGATTAATCCGCATTAGAGAACTTTTTACATAATCTTTTAATTCCAGCACAATCAGCCATAGTTCGGGACCAATGATGACAAAATCGGGACGTTTCCCTTTAATATCAGGTTCATAATAGATGATATAGTCATCCGGTAGATATTCTTTTAACGTTCGAAACAAAAGACGTTCGCCAGCAGTAGCCGTTCTGCGAATTGTCTCTGGAACCGTGGTTGCCATGATGCTCACCTGCATGTCGCTTTTTAGTCCATTTTAGCATATTTACTGTTTGGTTGGGTTAAGAAATGCAAATACACTGCTGGGTAACACCTTTTATCGCCGCTATTCGATTATATATATAGAAGGGGTTCATCATTATAATCGAATGTGGCCGGAAAAAAGTGTCATGGGGATGGGTTACATCTAATCGCTACACACATTTTTGCACATCCAACCACTTGAAAATGGAGGAGATTTTATGATACTTATGAACACAAAACAAAAACATCCCTACTCTTTTGAAAAAAATAAGGATGCTTTCACATTACCTTGCCGTTTTCTTTATACAATACCCTTTAAGTGCTGGTATGCTTTTAAAATATGCTTGGAAGGAAATAGTTTCTTTTTACGTTCATTCCAATTCTGAACTTCTTGGATTAGTTGTTCATCTGATTTTAGGCGAACAGTTTTCATAATCCAATGTACCGTAGCAAGTAATTCCATCGCATAGGGTGTCTCAAAACCGTTAATAATCTCTTTTACTTTTGCTAACCGTTGTTTATTTACTTTGTCTTCTTCCAAGTGTTTGTATGCTTTCTCACCTGCAGAATTAATCAGATAGATTTCCGCATTTCGATTGCGGTCACCATACCCCCGAATGTAATGCCCTTCCAAACGCTGTAAAACAAAGTTTAAGTTTTCGGCATATGGCCCATATTTATACTTCTCAAAATGTAATTGTAAATTTTCCCCTGACTCTTGAAGGAAATAGGCAATTTTTTGTACTTCTAATAATGACAATCGATATCCCGGTTCTTTATAATTATCTAATGAAGCAAGGAGAAGTGCTCTTGAGGTAGTCATATTTGGCTTTTTCGTACGCACTTTCATTTGGTTTGGTTTTGGACTTCCCGCCGGCTCATATACGTGGACGTTTATGGGTTCATCCTGAAATGTTTTTTCAATAAGCGGTCTCACTTCTGACCAATCTAAACCACCATTTCCACAACCAAGTGGGGGAATCGCGATTGATTTAATGCCAAATTCACGAACTACCTTCACAAGGTCTTCTAGTCCTTCAACAACATAATTCAGTTTTGATTTTTGTTTCCAATGTTTCTTGGTTGGGAAGTTAATAATGTATTTGGGGCCTACTAAACAACTGGTTTCAACCACTTGCACCTTTCCCGTTACTACACGGTTGGCTCTACACGCTTTTTCATATTCACGAAACACATCAGGAAATGCTTGCTTAAATTGAAGGGCAATCCCTTTTCCCATAACACCGACTGTATTCACCGTATTAACGAGAGCTTCCGATTGACCCTCTAACAAATTCCCTGTCTTATAATGAATCAAAACCTTCACCCCCTAAAAATAAAAATTCCTTCTTACCAAAACATACATGTCTATATTATGCGTTAATAATATATCTTTTACTTGCCGTTTCATCCATTCATTATAAACACCAATTCCTAAAAATAAATCAAGTTCTACAGATTGATGGACTAAAAATTCAGCTTGCCTTCTTCTTTTCCGATCTGGATCTTCATTCGTATCATTCCAATATTGAGTGTTCATCACATTCCAATCCACTTGATTTAGATCCTTCAAATCATGATAAAAATCAGTTAACGCCATAATAGCATGACCGTCCGTAAACACAAACTTTTTTCCGGCGTCTGAAATTATTGATATTTATGACAGATCCATCATTGATTATCATGTTGGACTTGAATGCACGGCAGAAAAGATTGTGCAAGTCTTTAAACAGAGCATTGTAGAAACGACAACAGCAGGACTATTGTGGGGGGTTGCTCCAGCCTCTCATGATTTAAGAGTGTGATATCGTCCGGCTTGCCGTAAATTTAATTAAGTCATGGACATAATAATCCGTATTATACATGATCGCATCCCCTTGTATCGTATGTTTTGTAATATCAAAACGGAGTAATGGGGTATGATATTCCAGATCCAATACATCACTCAAGTTTTCGTCAGTAATACTTGGCACCACTTCCATGAAGTCATGGCTAAAATTTAAATCACACTGTTCTTCAATAAAGGTAAAAATGTGTTCAGCTAAATCTTGAACTGAAAATTCAACACCCTCTAAATAGCTTCTTGGTATTCGGTTTACACAATACGCGGCTGGCGTTGTGTCTGCGAGGAAACGCTTCTTCACGACTAATAATTCTTCTCCCTCGGAAATGTTCAAGGCTTCTGCCTGTTCTTTGGTAGATGTTTCCCATGACCAGGAAATGTTATCGACCTTTAATTTATGCCCTGTATCCGTGATCAAACTTCCGAGTTCCCCCGCTTTATCTATTTTACCTGTTAACTTCCTGGCAAATGTTGTGACAACCGTACTGCTCCCTTGCCTTCGTGTAATATACCCTTCATTTTCCAGTACAATGAGAGCTTCTCTCACTGTCAATCTGCTCATTCCGAGGTCCTCTGCTAACTTTGATTCGGAAGGAAACTTTTGAATGTCTCGTAATTTCCCTTCCAAAATAAATTCACGGATCGTCTCAATTGCTCTTTTTACCTCCGATTGTTTTTTGGACCTTGTACGAGCCATTTTTTATCCCCCTATTTATTACTTTACGAAATTGTTTTCTTCTCATGTTCCAAAAAATAACGTTACAAGCATATAAACAGCTGAAATAATGGTTATGATTGCAATAAAAATACGTAGATGATAAGTCGGAACTTTTTCAGCGAATTTAGCCCCTGTTATAATACCAATTGTGATTCCAATTAAGCTGCTGATGATCAGTACGCCTAAATGATCCATCGTTGCATAAGCAAAATAACCGAATACAGCTGGAAGTGCAATAATAACTGAATTTAATAGGCTCACTCCTACGACCACTCGTATATTTACCCCCAGGCTTGCAAGTAAAGGAACGAGTAAAATTGGTCCTCCTGCTCCTGTTAAAGAGCTGATTGCGGCTGTGAGTAAACCAATTAATATAAGCATAGAATTATTATGCAATATTTTCAAGCTACTGGCATCTACGTCCGTACGTTCCTTGTTTTGTCTAAATAAAGATAACCCTGCAATGAAAATGAATAAGTAAAGTAACAGCTTTGCTAGCGTATCCGAAATTAACACATTGATCTGAACGCCAAGAAATGCTCCAGGAATACTACCAATGCTTAGAAAGAGTGCTAGGCGTAGATCCATATTTTTTGATCTTAAGTAAGAAAAGGCACCAATGATACCAGAAACTGCAAAAGCTAAAAAACTAAGAGCCAATGAATCTTTCACTGGCATCCCTAAAAATCCAACATAAATTAATGGCAGTAAAAATCCCGAAATTCCAGAGATTCCAAGCAGTATTCCAATGATAAGATTGGAACATATAACAACTAATAATAAAGTTGCACTCATAAAGGAAACCTCGATTCTTTTTGTTTCTTTCACCATGGAACATTTTATTCTGTGTCTTTTTTAGAGGCTGGCTCGTACAGCGATTTCCTTCATCTGTTTTTTACTTTCATATTTTATTCTTTCCTCATCCATCGTTAGAACTTCTCTATTCTTCATCACGATTTTTCCATCGACAATCACGTCTTTCACATCTTGATGATTGCAGGAATCTATCAATGTATGAATGAGATTATGTGTCGGTTCGATGTGTGGCTGATCGATATTAACTAAAATCATATCTGCTTTTTTACCAACCTCTAATGTTCCTAAAATATCATCACGCATTAATGCCTTTGCTCCACCAAGCGTTGCCATTTCTAAAATCTTTGCAGATGGCAAAATTTTCGGATCAAAAATAGATACCCCCCAAAATGCGCGCATAAGTGACTTCAGTACTTTCATTTGGTCAAAAAGATTAAGTCCTGTATGTCCAGCGCCATCTGTACCAAGCGCAACACCCACTCCTTTATGTAGTAAGCTCGGTGTTTTCGTAAAGCCTTTTCCTGAATTACTAGTTGGACAATGAGCTATTTTAATATCATGATCTTTAATAATGTCCATTTCATTTTCGGATAGAAGAATTCCATGTGCGGCTAAAAAATTGACGTCTAAAATGTTTAAAGATGCAAGGAATTCGAATGGTCGCTTTTGATATTTTTCTAAGCAGTAACGAACTTCATTTGGATATTCGTTCATATGTGTCTGTACACCGGTACCAAGTTCATTCGCAACTTCAAAAGTGCTTTGTATCAAACTTGGGGAACAGGAAATGATCGAACGAAGCGAAAACCAGACATCAAGTCTTCCGTCACCAGCACCATGAAAATTTTGATACAATTCTTTATTTATCCGAATATTTTCTTCCGTACTTTTTTTCATACTTTCGGGGATCCCCTCGCCACTATCCATCGTAGAACAAGTTATTGCACCACGGATACCGGACTGGATCGCACTTTGTGCTACTTTATGCATATATGTTCCACCCGCATCTATGAAACCAGTCGTACCTGATTTGATCATTTCGAGAAAACTCAGTTCAGCACTGGTTTTTACGTCTTCTTCACGCAAATTACTCTCATAAGGCACCATGATTCGTGTCCAAATCATTGGATATTCGTCTGTAATTCTGCCTCTTATAAGCTGTTGACATGTATGCATATGAGCATCAATCATACCTGGCATCACCAGTTTACCCTCAGCATTTAGTGTTTCACGTGCTTCATACGATAGGGAGATTAGTTCATCATCACCAATTTCAAGTATATTGCTATGATCAATAACGACACACTGATTCACTTTTACGTTCATTTCCGGTGTTAAAACCGATGCATTTCGAATCATGAGGTCAACTTTCTTCCCATTAGCAACCATTCTATTCCTCCTTATGACAATACATAATTTATCTATATATTTCTTATTTTTCAAAAACCATTGTATCACCAACTTATCTGATAAGTAAATAGCAATATTGCGAATATTTTTAGAAATATTTTATAAAAACATGTTGCTTGTCTGATAAGTTGATGTTATGCTGATTTTGTGATTTCAAGAATTTAGACAATTGTGAATGTAATGTAAATTGGAATCGATTTCATAAAAGTGAGGTGAAGCTTGACGGCGCGGTAAGCAAGCAAAAGTAAATTCCAAAAAGAAGAACCGAAGCAAACCATTATTTTATATTGGAGGGAAGCAGATGGAAACAAGTACTACAATTACGGAACGGTTTAAAAAAAATTGGAAAGTTTATGTGGGTGCTTACGCGATACTGATTGTAGCTGACCTGATTGGTGAATTTCAGTTTTCCGTTGGCCCAGGACTGGTGCTAATATTCCCTATTTTTTACGGAATAATATTTGGCGTTTTACTTGGTCCTGATTTAGCAAAATTTTTCTCAAAACGTGAAGTAGAAGCAGCCTCTCCTCTTATTCTCGTAGCGATTGCTCCTTTTATCGTTAAACTAGGCGTTATTGCTGGTGGTAATGTACCGATGCTGATTGAGGTTGGTCCTGCTTTACTATTACAGGAATTTGGAAATATAGCCACTGTTTTAGTTGCTGTTCCGCTAGCACTGTTCCTTGGATTTAAACGAGAAGCTATTGGCGCAGGACATTCCATTAATAGAGAGACAAATTTGGCTTTGATTAGTGATATATACGGCCCTTC
Organism: Lentibacillus salinarum; assembly: GCF_042679865.1. NCBI lineage: Bacteria > Bacillati > Bacillota > Bacilli > Caryophanales > Bacillaceae > Lentibacillus > Lentibacillus salinarum. The sequence goes on from NZ_JBHTNH010000001.1 coordinate 7,280, forward strand.
TTCACCGGAAATGAGAGGAACATTATCCGTATATATTATCGGTGGGCTCATTGGTACAATCTATTTTGGATTTTTAGCTACGCTAGTTGCATCCACAGGACTCTTTCATCCCTATGCACTTGGCATGAGTTCAGGTGTCGGGGCAGGTATCATGATGGCTGCAGCAACCTCCAGTTTGGCACATATGTATCCAGCATTTGAACAAGATATTTTAACGCTTGGAGGCGCGAGTGACACACTCACAGGGCTAACCGGTATTTATGCTGCCGTATTTATAGCTATACCGCTTGCAAGTAAAGTTTATAGCATCTTAGAACCGAAAATAAATAAGCGTCATAAAAATAATGAGGATAAGGAGGAGACAAAGATACTATGAAATATAGAGAGTGGATTGTCTTATTAATTTTCGTATCGATTGCTATTATGACGACAAACTTTATTGGCTTTAACATACCGTTTACAGAGTCCATCACTGGAGTGCTCGTCTTAAGTGGCATCACACTTATTGCGGTATTTCTATCCAAAATCATACCGCTAAAGCTTCCAATGATCCTTTTTTGTTCTCTTTTGGGTTTATTATTTGCTGTGCCCCTATCACCTGTTTCTGAATTTGTTACAGAAGCTACAGGTAAAATAGAATTTAAGGCACCGCTATCTATCGTTGGTGCATTAGCTGGGATCTCAATCGAAGCAAGCTTCCAACAATTTATACAACAAGGGTGGAGAATGCTATTAATTGCCTTCGTTGTCATGACATCCACGTTCGTCGGCTCCGTATTCATTGCACAGATTACCTTAATGCTTACAAATGCAATATAATTGATATAATGGTTTCGTAGCTTTGGACACTAAAAATGAAAAAATAAGATAAAACTAATACCATGAGTAAAAAACGAAGAAGGTACAGTTCAACAGAAAAAGCAAAGGTTGTTTTAGAAATATTGAGAGAAGAAAGTACGTATTGTGACACACCAACAGGCTTTATGTATTTGGTGGCTATCATCGATTGGTATTCAAGATTTGTCGTGGGATGGTCTTTAAGCAATATGATGCAGACAGATTTTATCATGCGTACCGTGGAGAAGGCTATTCAAGATCATGGAATGCCTGAAATCGTCAATAGTGATCAGGGAAGTCAATTCACCTCCAAAGTCTATATTGACTGCAACAAGAGCTATGAATCCATCAAGATTAGTATGGACGGGATAGGACGCGCAAAGGACAATGCCAGAACGGAACGTTTTTTCCGAAGCCATAAATGGGAAAGGCTCTACTTACGATACCCGGAAACAGTGTCAGAATTAAAACAAATGACGAAGGACTACATGTATCATTACAACTGGAAAAGACCTCACCAAGCCTTGGGAGAAAAGACACCGGCCAGTATATATTTGGGAAGGAGCACCTAACGACGGCGAAGCTCTTGCCCTTGACTGCCGTGCCACTCCTAAGTTCCACTGGCGGGGCCCCGCCAGCGGAACTTAGGAGTGATTGTCCATGGTACGCTGGGTGTGCGGATGGATCCCCATAGAACCTCTTGCCCTTTCATCAAAGCACCTCTAAATGCGCATAATAAATTTATGCTAATATAATATACAATTTAAACTATAAAAACAAGATATGGTTTATGAATTAAATATGTAACAAAAAAGAGGATATTAGTTCTTATATTGAACTAACTATCCTCTATGAATTATAGTATATTTAACGCTAGGCCTTCAGGGTGGTTACTTTTTTTCTGACAGAATTGCAACGACAAGCGTTGCGAACGCAATCATTACGATTAATGACTCGTAAACTGTCATAGGCATCACCCCCTTTCTATAAAAGGGAGTGAGCCACCACCCATGAAAGCCTTATTACACTCGGTCTATTATAACATAATTACGCTTAGGACAACGCCCCACTTTTATTTTTCTCATACAAACGTTTTAAAACACCTTATCATACTGTATAACACAATCAATTTCTTTCCATAAGATCATTGAAATTCAGTTTCTTGTTCAGCATATACATAATCGGAATCCCGACAGCCATGATGCCGAATTCACCTGCAGCTGTCGTCAGCCATGTCAACAAAAATGGCAAATCGAGGGCCAGATAAAGCTCGAACGCTATGATACACATCGTGAATGTAAATACGATTGTGTTGATGACGAGCAAGGTCAATTTGTGTTTAATAAACGTTGCTAGGAATATGACAATTCCAAGCGAAAGTGCCGTGTGGGCCACACCGAATGTCATGTCAAAAACGCCTGTTGGTGAAAATAAATTGGTCAAAAGGACGCCCAGTACAATCCCGAAAAAATATTTTTTGTTGAAGACAACAAGATGGTTAAAAATTTCCGGGATGCGAAACTGAATGTTCGAGAATGCAATCGGTGCGGCAACCAATGACACGGCGACATAAGCAGCCGCCACAAGCGCATTGGCGACAAGTATTTTGGTATTCATCATATCACTCCTTAGTTTTTTAACGTGGGATGGTTTCGAACCACGGTTTGGGTATAAGTCCCAAACGACCCTATTATATCCTGAAACCAGGAATTCGCAAAGCGATATTAGCAGATTTTTAAAAAACATTCAGGCATGATGGTCACTCATATTGGCTAATTTTGTCAGGGAACGGAGAATAAATACAGCACACGGCAGTTATCGGTATACAAAGGAAGGGATTTACTCCCTGAGCCAACCGTCATGAAAGCTGAATGAACCAAAGACCAAATCGATGAATGGATTGTGCAGGTCAAAGCGAAAAGAGGACGTAAAAAATATGAGGTAAGAATCTATTCCGCCCAAGGATTCTTACTACTTTTTGTCTTTATCTCATCTCAAAAAAGGACAAACATTTTTGTTTTATTATTCCAACGAATATTGTATAATTTGATTAGGTAGAATCGCAACGACAAGAGCTGCAGACGAGATTATGACGGTTAATGACCCGTAAACAGTGCTAATATTATATTAAATTGACACCTCATTTGTTTTTCGTTAATACGACAATATGAGGTAAATAATTTTAAGCTAACTTATCTTTTGTTAACTTTCAGCATATACTAATACCATAATCTTAGATGGAGGTGGTATGTGGTATGTGTCATAATAGTAAGGAGGATAAAAAGGTGCCTGTTACCCGAAATCATCAGCGTGAAAGTCATTCAAGTAAAACAAATGAAGAACGACAGCAACGTCAACTAAATGCCATTTCCTCATCTATTAATTCCCATAAATTAAAAAAACAGGATTCACTACACGTCGATCATAAAGGTCATGTCAATATAGATTCCAAACACCAAGATTATCAATATTGGGTGGAGGATGACGACTAATGAAGGCCGGCCATTTGTATGAATTGTCATTCCCTTATGAGGAAGGACAGGGCTCGAAAAGACGTCCTGTCCTTATTATTGTCGTCAATACGGATTATGATAAAGCTTTAGGATTAAAAGTGACTAAAACAGGACCAACCGATAGACATCCAAATCGAATAGAAATCCTGAATAGCCCTGAAGCTAATTTACAGCAGCGCTCTTTTGTTCAAATCGATCACTATAATTTTTTTGATAATGTTGACTTAAAATCCAGGGGTAGATTAAGTGTAGAGGACCTAAGTGAGATTGTTCAAGAATTCAGTCAATATCATGGGCTATAAACTTAATATGTTCTACCATATAGAAATCAAATCGTTATCATGAAATTTGTCGCGTTCGAAATAGCCATATATGACTTTTTCTCTACCGAACACAAATCCAGTAATAATCTTACACTCACTCATCCAAAATCTCCCGCGTTTTCTCCAAAATCTCTTCGTCCTTCAACCGGAATTTAAATTCCACTCGTCTGGAGTCCTCTGCACTGTAATTCCCTGAATCGTCGGTTCGGAAATCAGTATAAGACTTGCCGTTGACGGTTAATTTATCTTTCAGGTGCTGCCGGATATTTTTATATGGAAAGTCGTCGCTCAAAACGTATTCGGCGACACTGTAGGCTCGTTCTTGTGAGAGCTGCATGTTGTACAGATATCCACCGTCACGATCGGTATGGCCTTCGATGATGATTTCGGCGATATAGTCTTCGTAGCCGCTCTCCAGCAATATGTCCAGATATTTCGGCACAAATTCATCCAGAAACTGAAAGGATTCCGGCTTCAATTCGGACTCATCATATGGAAATAATATTTCTGTATTAAAAATAATCGCACCTGTCTCCTCATCCACTTCAATCCCCATTGGCGAATCGCTGAATTCCGTCTGTAAATCATTGACCAGCTGGGAACGTACGCCCATGATCTGATCGATCGTCTTTTTCATCTCTTCAATCTGCAGTGATTTAATAATCATCATCGCGATGAACATTAAAATGAAACATAATAGAATAATGGTCAAGAGATCCGTAAAAGATGGCCAAAAATGCCCGTCATCCTGCTCTTTTTTGAAAAGCCGCTGGTATTTAGTATTCATCGTATCTCAGCCTGTTCCCGTTAGGTTCTGCTTGCTGGCCCATACGATTCAACTGCCGGTTCAATCCTTGGATCTCACGGCTCAAGTCCTGGAGCATTTGCTGGATATGGCGGGAATTGCTTACTTGAATGTCTTCTGACAGACGCCGGATCTCCTGGAATTCTTTCTTGATACCATCATTCGTCATGTCTACCGAGTCATTGATGTTCCGGGCGACTTTATCAAGCTTGTCGCCCAGTATCCCTTCCAGATTGGCCACATAATTGGAAAGGGTATTTTTTAAGACGTCGACACTTACGTCGACTTGGTTTTCACGCTGATTGAACGATTGGTTTATCTGGGATATCGTCTTATTTATCTCTTGAATCAGCTGATTATTCTGCATGCCAAGTTTTTCATACGTTTGGGTTGCTTCCTGGATTTGCCGTTCAAATGCCTTTGATTCCTCAGAATGAGCTTTCAGATGACTGTTGAATGTCCGGTTAAATTCCTTCAGCTCCTCAAAGCGGTCGGATAGCAAATACTTGTGTTCCGCTTGTGTCTGATTGATTACCTCAAGCGCTTGCGGCAATTGACTAATCGAATCGCCCATTTTATCGAAGTCCTTGGATAGCTCACCGATATTTGTCATGATGCCGGTCAATTTCACGCTCAGATCGTTTCCAAATATGTGCTTAAATTCCTGATTATGTTCGTCCATTTTTTTCACTAGATCATGGCTTTTCTGTGTGAATTTCTCAAATTGATGGTGAATGGCTTCCTGTTCTTCCATGATAGACGACGTAAAGGTTTTCAATTCCCCAACAGATTCCTCAAAACGGTTCAAGGTGTCCATCTGGGCTTCCGATGTGTCTTTGACACGCTCGTACGTATTTTCGAATGCTTTGGCCATACGCTCATGTTTACTGTCCATCTTTTTAAAGTAGGAAAACAGCGAATCAAAGTTATTGTTCAGCTTTTTAGTCGATTCGCCAAATCCATCCGTCACGTCTTTCATATGGTCAAACAATTCCTGGAATTTTTCAAGATTGCTGGAAAGGCCGTCATTAAATGCTGCCAGATCTTTTGCCGATTGCTGCAGGCCGCTTGTATATTCCTGAAATCCCGCGAAGGCATTTTCAATCCCTGACAGTGACTGCTGATTCGTTTCCTGTAGATGCTGAATCGATTGATTAATCGCCTCTGACACGTCGATTAACCGGTTGAGTCCGTCCTGTTCATTTCCTTCTAAATGGGATTCAACTTTTAACATGATAGCCGTCAGCATATGTTCCGTATTAAACACTTTAATCAGGACGGACATAATCAAGGATAGCCCCATCCCAGCAATACTGGTATAAAACGCCACATCAATTCCCGAGAGTACAGCGGCCACATTTTCTACTAATTGACTACCTGTCGCATTGATACTTCCCAAAGATATCGTCAGACCAATAAATGTCCCTAGCACCCCGATCAATATAAACACGGAGACAGTCATCTGCACCATTTTAATCAGATTGACAACGGGCACGTTAAAGACACGCCATCCGGAAAATTTCTCTTGGACAAACGTTTCCGGCTTCACCGGTTCCTTTTGCTCGCGCGTGACAAATTGCTCTTTAAAATCATGCAGCGGCTGAATATCCATCCGGTTGGTTTCATTCAGATAATTTCTGATGCGTTTAAGCTTCATAAATAAAGTAAAATGAACCAGAATGGTAAGGAAAAAGCCGATGAACAAAATCATAAAAATCAATTCGATGGTTGGATTTGATAAAAGCGCCTCTGCTTTCTGCTCGCTTGCAAACAGTTCCAGAATGAATTGCAGCATTCCTGCTCCCCCTGTTAAGACCTATTTCTTTATAGGTATTCAGGGCTTGGACCAATCATGTGTGTTTAACCATAAGATTTTAATGCATCGCTAAACAGTTCCCAGAAGCCGTCACGATTAAGTGATGGATAAATTCCCCATTTGCTTTCTTTTCCGGGACTCCTGAAATATCTACAGAAGTCATACCATAGGTGAATTCGCCCTGTGTTTCAATATCAACAAAATTTTTCTTAGCAAGAAGATCCATGCTGATCAGTGCTAATCATACCCCTGGACCCCGGACCCAAGCAAATTCCTTCAGCCTTCATAACCCCCAACTCTATCAAAATCTACCGAAAACTTCCTCCGCACTGTTTTTTAGGGTCAACACCAAAATCAATGGTTGAAATATATGGATAAATAGGTTATTGACAACTAGCTAGCGGAGGGAAAACACGGAGACTGTGGGAAAGCGCAGAGTAGACCTGAGCAGAAAAAAGCGAACTTCTTTTTTCGAGGAGGCTGAGCTCGGGGCCCACGGAAAGCGTAGTGTTTTTCCGTAGCGGTTGCCTCTATCAATTTAAATCCAGTTTGTCAAACATAGATTTTGATGAAGAGCCGCCCCAATCAGGGCCATGGAAAATAGGCGTGAACCGGCGCATTTCTATTACACTCCTTACAAATTATATTTACAGCATACTACTTAATGGCCTATTGAATTGTTTCAAATATCAGTAATCAGATTCTGCTTTTTTTAATAAGAATTTTCCCTCTCCATGCCCCTTTTTGCCAAAAAGTTTCGATTGTAGTCATAGGAAGGGGGTCACGCCTATAATCGAATCCGGTAAGCGAAAAAGGGGCATCAAAACGAAAAAATTTCATATAGCTTCACCTTGTTCCCCTGGGAAGCTGTTATACCGACGTTCGCCCTTGTCACTGTTTTCAATCCACAATTTTCCAGACTGTTTTACCGTATCATGCTTCATCCTCCGGCGCTTTTTGAAACAGAGCTTCCGGGATCATTTCAAAGCCTTCGATCACCGTATTTTCTTCCACTTCCATCATTAAGAAACGCTTCCCGTTGAAATGGACTTGACGTACATGTCTTAAGTCTTGTGGACTGATGGCGATATTCGCGATTTTTGTCTCGATTTTAATCGACTTTGAATTATATTTCGGTACAATGTTGTTCGCTTTAAATTCATACGTTTCGTCATCAACGACCGTTTTAAAAGCGGATTCCACCTTTTCCGTATTGACATCTTCTATTCCACTGCTTGTTAAAACGTTTTCGACATCTTTGTAGTCCAATTTCGGTCTATCTTCCGCTTCATTTTCTTCCACGACCCGGTGAATCTCGTCATATACGTTCGAAAGTGTGGATGTATTGATTGCTTGATCACCCGCTACGTTTTTCACAATTTCTTCAAAAACTAATTTATCCTGTGCAGCCGTCATGATTTCTTCCGCGTTTAAAACATTTTCAATAAAATGGTAATCCGGTTCATTCTTCTTCCCTGCTGCATAAAGCACATGGTTGACGTCCGATGCATTATCCGTGATCGAAGGAAATAAAAATCCTGACATCGGTGCTTTCAGATTGATAATGGGATCGACGACAATATTATACTTAAATTCCTTTTCAACATAGTCAAACAGCAGTTCTTTTTTCGGGTCCTGCGTTTTATTCATACTGCATAAAATAAAAGGATGGGAATAAACGGTGTCGCGTTCACTTTCTTCTGCCTCTTCACTCATGTTCTTCATCGGTTTCATATACTCTCCGCGAATGAAGGTGACGACAATATCCATTTCATATTGTTTATTCGTCAGCATTTTTTCGACGAGCCCGAGCATATGCCCTTTCCATTCTTCGGTATCAGGACTCAATAGGCTTTGATGGAGAATGAGCTGACTACTATTTTCCACATCACGCTGAAACTTTAATTCAAAAAGCTTTTCATCCAATTGGCCGGATAGTACTTTTTTAAAATTCTCCATAAACAGTTCTTGCTGTTCCTGTTCCAGCATTTCAAATGGGACACTCTGGTGATGGTAAATATCACTTGATTCTTTCATGATGTACACGTTAAAAATGTCATGTATGGTCAATAAATCATTATCGACTTTGAATTGTTTACGGATGTTCGCGATGTCATTTTTGTCCAAAGTTATTCCACTCCTATGTTGATAGTCAGCGTGCATGTTTCGTACACACATTCTCTTATTCTATCATAGAGGGCGGCTGTTTTTCCTGTACTTTAGTGTAAATACTAGGTTTCCAATGAAGCTGAAGGAGGAGATCCGGGGAGTGAACGGTTTCCCGATATTCAAGAACTTTTCCAAAGACCGAATGCTTTCACGTCTGTAGACGCCAGTTGATTGGCGTGCGTCCTGCCGCTTCCAGAAACGCGTTGGCACGTGAAAACGGCCGGCTGCCAAAAAATCCTTTATGCGCAGAAAATGGGCTTGGGTGCGGTGATTTAATAATCAGGTGCTGCGGTTCCGTGATAAATGACTCTTTTGCCTGGGCATGTCGTCCCCAGAGTATGAACACGACCGGATCCTGTTTGGCATTCACATGCCGGATCACTTCATTTGTAAAATGCTCCCAGCCCTTGCCCCTGTGGGAAGCCGGCTTGCCTGCTCTGACGGTCAGAACCGTATTTAACAGAAGGACGCCTTGTTCAGCCCAGTCTGTCAAGCAGCCATGATTGGGGCTTTCAATACCGAGGTCATCATGCAGCTCTTTATAAATGTTTTTTAATGAAGGTGGTATCGTAACTTCCGGTTGAACGGAGAAGCTAAGTCCATGCGCCTGATTTGGGCCATGGTAAGGGTCCTGCCCGAGAATCACCACTTTGGTATTTTCATAACTTGTATAATGAAGGGCATTAAAAATATGATACATACCAGGATAAACCGTTGTGCTGCCATACTCCTGCTTCAGAAACGTTCGCAGCTCGCGATAATAGTCTTTTTCAAACTCATCCGCCATGACTGGCGCCCAATCATTCGTTAATATAGTCACACTCTCAGCTCCTAAAACGTTGATAGATTCATAAAGCGAAACTTCATTCAGCGGGACGTTCTTCCCCACTGAATGTTAGTTGAGCCGAATCGGACATTTACGGGCAGTTGGCTGCCGTTTTTTGGCAGGTTACTGACCGTTATATGCGGGATATAGATTATCATATCACGTAACGGAAAAACTGAAAAACTGTCAAATACACTATAACCACCTTGGAAACACTGGCGACTGTCTGTTGAGCAGCGGCATGATCCCTTATAAAAAAAGCAGCCGCTTAGACTGCAACTGGATTTACTCCAGACCCATTCTTCTTTTCATAATGTGGATGTCCTTTTCATTGTTCCATGTTCTCTTGGCAAGCAGGTCTACACCATCCTGCACACCATCAATTTTTGTATCCATTTGGTCAAGCCGTTTTTCGATCGCTTCAAACCGCTTGTCTACCTGTTCAAAACGGTTATTGACTTTTTCAAATCCAGCATTCATCTGATCTTGCAATTCTTTGATGGCCTGCAGTACTTGATTATTTGCCACATCACGCATAGCATCCTCCCCCCTTTCCTTCATTTTTAGTTAACGACATAAGGTGTGACTACTATTATAAAAGATTTATATGAAAACATCTATGGGAGATTTCTCGACTGTTTCTTAAAAACACTTATGATTCAACCACGTCTAAAGGCACCAGTCTATGAAAAAAAGAACCTGCTATATCCCTTATTTTCTCTTCATGTCTTCTATCAAAAGCAATCAGGAAACAGGTAGCTGGGCCGGCGGATTTTTCCAAATCGAGCGTACAATCCAGCTTATTCACCCGATTCGTCCAGGCCCTCCATGCCGCAGCGACTCCCTTTGAACCAACCGGGTGCAATGCTTTCACTGATTCCAGCCGACACAGACGTTGAAATAACCAAAGTGGTGCGACTTCATCAGGTTGTTCAAGTACTTCATTACCGACCAAAGGCTTCCCGATAACCGCAAATTCCCCCTCGCCCAAGAAGTCACTTGTTTTCGCGATTGATTTCGTTCCAATAACCGTTAGTCCAAGCCCCGACTGCAGACTGGCAAAATTACTCTCAGTACTGCCGGTTATGGGAAGCTCACCCAAGCCCAATTCGTCTAATATCTGTTCCACACCATGTTTATAATCCTGCCAGGCCTCATCACTGGTAAAGTTTTGCATGGTGACTGCTTGCACGTCACCTCTTGCAGCAAGGCATTCCATGACAGCAACACGGCAGGCAAAGCGGCCCACAACGGTATTCGATGTACTGACTGCATCATGCGGTTTTTCACCAATGGATCCACTATTATCTGATGCAATCACGAGCTCCTGTTCAGCCGTCAACGGCAGTATGACAACATTGTTCATCACAGACGGCTCCTTTTTAATCCCGTTTCTTCTTGTTGGATCCACGGAAAACCTTTGCGCTGCGGGCGTACTCGACATCCGGAACATTTAATCTGGCATTGATGACGCGTGCAGCTGCGAAAAAGTAATCCGATAAACGATTCACATATTTTAACGGGATAGGCGAAATCTCATCTTCTGCTTTCATGAGCGATACAATCATTCTTTCTGCCCTACGTGTAACCGTCCTGGCAATATGAATCGACGCTGAGGCATCTGAGCCGCCCGGCAATATAAATCGCTCCAGTTCCGGTGCCTCATCGATCAATTCATCCATTTTGCCTTCAAGGTAAGTGATCGGTTCTTCAGACAATTTATGTTCGCGTTTCTCTTTGATATTCGATAGTTCTGAGCCACAGTCAAACAACTCATGCTGAATCTTCTCAAGGTCTGCCACAATATCCGGGAAAATGGCTTTATCCAATTCCGAAATCGCCTTTCCGACAAACGAATTCACTTCATCGATCGTTCCGTATGCTTCAACGCGAATGTCGTCTTTGTCCAATCTACCACCAATGACACTTGTCTGCCCTTTGTCACCCGATTTTGTATAAAGTCTCATTGAAAATCCTCCTATGAATTTAATCGTACCTTATCTCGTATCTAATGGACAGTAACCCGCCAAAGGACGCCGTTGAACTGTCCCTAAATGCCCGATTCTGTTCGGGCCTGCAGGATGTAGGTCACAAAGGCGTTGCAACAGGACAAGGAAAGCTGCGACAGCGATACATCGCACGAAGAAAAAGTGCTTTTCTTTTTCGAGGACGTTGCGAACTTAGCCTTTGTTCGGGCCTGCAGGATGTAGGTCACAAAGGCGTTGCAACAGGACGTTGCGAACTTAGCCTTTGTTCCTTAATGCCAGCGGGAACCCCCCATTGAATGAAGCTTCACTTTAGCGTTTGTTCCATGCCATACCAGATTATATCAACCCGTTCGGCTCGTGCCACCAAATCTTGATAGACCCATCCGGTTATATCCCGCCATAGCCGCTCCCATTTTTCTGTCGGTACAATCCCTTTGGAAATGTCTGTACCGATCATAACAAGTTTTCGGTGGCTTTCTACTTTTTCCCACTCTAACCAAGGTTCGGTTTGGCTCATAACGTTTTGACGCTGTGTATCAGGTGAAAGCGTCGGATCTATTGTTGTATAGATCCATTTTTCAAGCCCTTCCAACACCACAACAGCCGGGAAATCCCTATGGGAAGGTTTCGTTAGCGTATCTGCTCCATAGGCGCTCAACCAGAGGGGATAATCCGCAGCATAGTGGTTTTTTACCCATTTTCGTTTCCCGTTGAAGGCACCACCCGTAATGAAGTGCATCGACTTCCCTCCTTCCAGTCACGATAAGTCCAGCAAAGTCTCATCCCGCTCCCATGCGGAATTTGCCATTGCCAGAAATTTTTCTCCTCATCAGCCAGCTTTGTTAATAGTAAACGGATGACCCCGCCATGTGTCACCAGTAACATTTCCTGATGAGCCTGATCATTGATTGTCTTCTTGAGTGACGTCCAACCGTTCATCACCCTATTTTCCATATCGGCAAACCATTCACCATCAGGTGGCCGATTGGAAAAAGGATCTGAAAGCCAGTTTTGGTATGCTTCGTCCTGACAAAGATCCGTATATGTTTTCAATTCCCACTGGCCAAAATTCATTTCGCGAAACGCTTCAGTTTCCATGTGCCGCACCCCCCGACCAAGGATAGCAGCTGTTTGCCTGCAGCGAGTTAAGTCACTTGATACGCAGAAATCAAAGCTAGGTATGTCGCTTTGCAGCACTTTTAATGTCCGCCTGGCCTCATAAGTAATCGGTGGATCGCTCCACCCCACATATTTCCTCTCCAGATTTGCCTTTGTTACACCATGGCGAAAGAGTGTAACAGCCACATGACGATCCATAACAGCAGCTCCATCCCTTCTGAACTCGCTCCTAATGTATCACCCGATATACCGCCGAAATGCTTCGTTATTCTCCCGGCGATCATATACCCTATAACAATCATACAGCTTACGAGAATAAAATAACATGCCAATAAATCCGTATTTAAAAATGCTATCAATATACTAATGATGATTAAATAAAAACCATAAACCATCCGGAAAGATCGGCTCGCACCTTGTTTAAAAAAGTGGGCCATCCCATTATTTCGCGCTGTCGGCAAAACCTGCAAATAAGCGCCCATCAGCATTTTCCCAAGAAACGGGACCAACAGGATCAATAAATATGTCCAGGCGCCGGCCATGGTGATCAATTCATATAAAATAACAAAACGAACGCCAAGAAATACGACGATAGACAGGACACCAAAAGCACCGACACGGGGGTCCTGCATAATCTCCAACCGCTTCTCAGGATTCTGGTACGAAAAATAGGCATCACCTGTATCAATAAGCCCATCCAGATGAATACCACCTGACAGTAAAATCAATACAAGCCAAAAACAAAGCGCGATTATAACTTCAGAAAAAGGCGTGTACGACATAAGCACAAACAAAATGGATGCATAAATAGCACCCTGAACCAGTCCGAGCAACGGAAATGTCCGTAACGCATATGACAGATCGTAACGGTCCATCCGGAAGTCACTTTTTATGGGAATGCTTGTGAAAAACTGCAGGTTAATACCCATCCCAGTAAAAATGCCTCGTATACTAGTGAACATGCTTTTCACCCAATATGATTTTTAATAGTTTCCGCCAATCCAGATGTTTTTCCAAATGCTTTGCCAGTTTTTCATAGGTCGCATTTTTTAATAAAAAATTGGACGTATGCGCTTCCGGTGTACTGATTCCCTCCACACTGTCTTCTTCGGCGAGGCCATGTTCGATGTACGGTACAACACCTAAAACAGGGATCCCGGTATAGGCTTCAAGCCACTCATTGCCCGATGCAAACGAGGTGACGTCGCCGTGAAATTTGTTAATGATCAGCCCCTTCACCCGATTTCTTTCTTCCTCTGTCAGTAATGCCAATGTACCGGCAATACTTGCAAAAGCACCACCCCTGTCAATGTCTGCCGTCAGAATAACAGGAACGTTCGCCATTTCGGCAACGGCCATATTGGCAAGATCACGCTCCTTTAAGTTCATCTCCACAGGACTGCCCGCACCTTCGAGAAAAATGAGATCACACTGCTGCTCTAACTGCTTAAGTGCCGATTGAATCGTTTGTTTTGCTTCATTGAAATAAACCTTTTGATAGTCACCGCCATTGATTGTGCTGATGGTTTCGCCCATAAAAATCACCTCTGTCCGATGATCTTCAGAAGGTTTTAAGACAATCGGATTCATGCGTACGGACGGCGTAAGACCGGCTGCTTCAGCTTGCTGAGCCTGTGCAACACTCATTTCTTTTCCATCTTCCGTTTGAATTGTACGATTGGACATGTTCTGTGCTTTGAATGGTGCAGCAGCATATCCCTTTTCAGCAAACAAGCGGCACAGAGCGGTTGTGAGAAGGCTTTTCCCGACATTTGAAGCTGTTCCTTGAATCATAACCCCTTTCATTGCGCTACTCCTTTCTTGCAAATCGGGAGCCCATTTTCGACCAAATAGGCCGTATCCGCTTGATCAACGATTCCTTGATGAACGTTACCGAGTATGTATTGATACATTCGTGTGAATGGCTCCTCAGTTGTGAGCCCTTGTGCCACTTCATTGGAAACAACGATCAATCCGGCGGAATTTTCCTGAAGACAAGCGACATCCATTAAAATACAACTGATCACCTGTTCAGGTTCATCCAAGGCGCGGTCAAATAAATAATTGTTTAAAAGTGTTGTCACACAATCCAAGACAAGTATATCCTGTTTCGTAAAATGCTTGGCAATACGCTGTAAATGGTACGGGCATTCCCATGTTTTCCAGGGGGCGGACGCGTTTTGTCGATCTTCCCGGTGGCGGGCGATCCGTGCAACCATCTCCTCATCAGACGGAACACCACATGCCATATAGTGCAGGTTAGACCCCAGCTTCTTGCCTAAATCAACAGCCATCTTCTCTGCATAGGCGCTTTTCCCGCTCCGAACTCCGCCTGTAACAAAAATCAGTTTCCCTGTTTCCATTCGGATAAGGCCCCCATCAATAAATTGTTTTCCGCTTCCGTTTTAATGGCTGCACGAAGCCACGTTCCTTCAAGTCCGGGAAAGTTGTAGGTATGCCGCATTACAAGTCCTTTGCGCAATAAATACATGAATAATTCCTGCTGGTCGTCCAGTGAAGGGTCTCTGATTAGGTAAAAATTGACCGCTGATGGGCTATGCAAGAAATCATTTTTCCTGAAGAACGAGAATAACCGCTTCCTTTCTCCCGTCATATAAGCTCGGGTATCCTCGCTATGCTGGTGATCTTTCAGGCACAGGCTTCCTGCTTTTAATGCGATGGCATTGATACTCCAATGCGGCTGACTGATTTGAATTCGGGCAAGAAGTTCAGCCCGTCCTGCCAGATATCCCAGGCGCAATCCTGCAATACTGTACATTTTTGTGAGTGATCGCAGAACCAGTAAATATCTAGACCGGCCTGCTTGGTGAATGAACGTGACAGGATTCGATGCAAAATCATAAAACGCTTCATCGATGACGAGCAGCGTTTTGGACTGCTTACACGCATCAATCAGCCAATCGATGGTCAACCGGTCATATTGCACACCTGCCGGGTTATTGGGATGGCAAAAGAAAACAGCATCAACTGCATCTATTTTCTGTTGCAATGCTCCCTTCTCCAACTGCCAATTTGGCGGATGAACAATATGATAAGAAATGGTACAATTTTCGTTCCTGCAGGCAGATTCATATTCGGAAAAAGCCGGATGAATGATCAGCACCTGTTTTCCGTGGAGATAACGGGCGATTAATGTAATGAGTTCAGATGCGCCATTCCCAGGCAGCAAATGCGATTCTGCCACACCTTCATGAGCGGCAATCGTCTTTTTCAGTTCCAAAGCGGATGGATCCGGGTAATCCTCAATCTCCTCCAGCCAGCCTTGCCAGTGGTCTTTGATGGCACGGGGTGCACCCAACGGATTAGTATTCACACTGAAATCCACCATTTTAGTCGGTGGTTCCATCCCCAAAGCCTTAAACAAATGATCCGGATTAGAGCCATGTGCTGGCAATTGCATAACATCCTCCCCCTAGCCATAAGAGTATTAAAAAAAAGCCATTTGTGCGTTCCATGATCGAGATGGCTGCTTTAATATGCCTCTTGTGCAAGTCTTTCTGCGGCAACCCCATAACGGCCCGTTCCGATTTTATGCCTTGGTAATAATTGGTGCCTCCGAGCTGAACCCCCAGAAGGAGCGCTACGGCCGCTTCCCCCCAGCCGCTGTTCGGACTTGGATGCTTACCGGCCTCTATTTTCAACGCGTGAAAAGTCTGTCTTTTCGTCATGAAAGGTGACGGACAGACAGCAATCATGCAAACACCGGTGACGCGGCTTGGGACCCAGTTAACCAGATCGTCAAATCGGGCGGATGCCCAGCCAAATTGACGATACCTTTCATTTTTATAGCCAACCATCGAATCACACGTATTAACAGCACGATAAACCATCGCCAGAGGAGCGCCACCGAAAAATGCCCAAAATAACGTTGCTGTAATGCCATCACTCACGTTTTCAGCAACGGTTTCAACAGTTGCTCGGGTAATACCGCTTGCATCTAGGATTTGCGTATCTCTGCCGACAATCATTGAAACCCGCTGTCTGGCTGTTGGCATATCACCATCTTTTAATGGCTGATAGACGTTCAGCGCAGCTTTTTTCAAATCGTTTTGGGCGATTGTTGTCGCGATAATCACCGACTCGGCTGCAATTCCAATTATAGCATGAATTTGATAAGCGCCCCACACAACGAGACATGTTATGGAAAATACTGCCATCATCACAATAATTAATAAAATAACGCCTTTAGCCTTTCTTAAGACGCCTTTATTCAGGCGACGTTCAAGCCAGGAAATGAGAGCTCCAATCCAACGTACCGGGTGCGGCCATGAAGGCGGATCACCAATCATCCGGTCGATTATAAGGGCCAATGTTATACTGAATAAATGATAAATGAGCATACGCTACCTCGCTTGATAAAGTGAAACTTATCAGGCATTTATGGTCAGTTAAGCCCCGTTTTTCGGGGATTTACTGACCGTTACATGCGGGGAAAAGTGAAACTTCATTCAGTGAAGTGCTTTTCTTCACTGACATTAAGGAACAAAGGCTAAAAGCGCCACGCCTTGTGACAACACCTTTGTGACCAACATCGTGTTGGCCCGAACAGAATCGACATTTACGGACAGTTAGTCGCCATAATTTGGCGGGTTACTGTCCGTTATATGCGGGATAACGCTGGATGGCTTTTTTTGTTTCGGCATAGACACTTTTTCCAATCAATTGACCGAGCGCTGTTGCTGTCCCTGCATAAGGTAACATTTCACCTTGTTGCGTGGCAGCCACCAGAACACTGTCAGTTGAGGTGCCGGTTGCGATTGTATCCGTATGCTTATCCCTGATGTCCAACTCTCTTAATGCTTGCGCTTTTGCCTCTGTCGCCGTCATAATCACCTGAATAAACGCTTCTTCAGTTAAGTGTCCATTGACAAACAACCATATATTGATCGTTCCCTGAGTCATGGGATGCGCTGCCCCGACTGATCGTGCACTGTCTGTTGCATTTCCAACCCCGGCTGTTACAACGGTGAAGATGGAAAAGTGTTCATGTTTCCAACGGCTGTAAGCAACATGTGCTAGCTCAACTGCTGTCATCATCCCGACTGTACGTGACGTATCGAATCCGTTCTTTTCAAGATAATCCTGCATCTCCCCTTCAGGATTCGAACAATCATAGCCAGCTGGCACATGGCGATTGACAAATTCGGTGTTCCAGCCGATGCCAGCACCACACACCCCGGAAGATAATGTTCTTAGTGTGATTGGTGAAGTTAGGGTAATATGCTCCTGTTTAATGGTTAACATCGATGGACCGATCATGACTTCTGCTGACGTTTGAGCCGCATCAGGCAACAAGTGCATTTGCGGTTTGGCGACTGCCGGGTGTGGATGCTTGGTCACGTTCGTCTTGTATACTTCTTTGATCAAGCCCTCTGTCAGCACGCCATCAGGTGTATGGATCACCCGCTCCCGGCCCTCGTGCAGCAACAGCAATCGGTCACAGTACAGACTGGCAAGATTCAAATCATGAAAAATAGAAACAACGGTTAACCCTTCTTGTTCCGCTCCTTTTTTCAACAGGTCAAGCAAATCCTTTTGATAAGCCAAATCCAGATGGTTGGTCGGCTCATCAAGAAGCAGCAAATCGGGCTGCTGCGCTAATGCCTGGGCCAGGAAGACCCGCTGCTGCTCCCCGCCTGACAGTTCCTGCACTGCCTCATGCTGAAATCCCGTCATATTCGTCTGCTCCATGACAGTCTGAAGCACCCGTTCATCCTCGGCTGTCCACGTTTGGAAAAAACCCTGACGATGCGCATACCTTCCAAGCGTCACCGTCTCTCTAACCGTATATGAAAACGCATGTCCCGTAAGTTGGGGAAGAACAGCCATTTTCTTCGCTAATGCTTTCCGGGAAAAAAGGGTTATATTTCGGTTATTCAACTGAATAGAACCGGACGTGCAAGGGATTAAACCACTGATCATTTTCAGCAGTGTTGTTTTACCACTCCCATTGGGGCCTAATATGCCAAAAAATTCACCTGGCGAAACGGAAAAACTAATATCTTGAATGACCGGCTGCCCGTCATAGCCTCCTGACACATGCTCCAGGTTCAACATGACACCCCTCCTCTCCATATTATGCGCGACTTTTTGATAGTGTCGCGCGATTTTCCGGTGATGCTGCGCGAATTCGGCCGGGTGCCGCGCGATATCGCGGGGATGACGCGCGAATTCCTGGTGGTGCTGCGCGTTATTGTGAGGATGTCGCGCTATTTTCCGGCGGTGCCGCGCGAATTCGCGGGGATGACGCGCGAATTCGGCCGGGTGCTGCGCGAACTCGCGGGGGTGTCGCACGAATTCGACCGGGTGCCGCGCGATATCGCGGATGTTCTCGCTCGAGTTTTCGATGTTCTCGCTCGAGTTTTCGATGTTCTCGCTCGTTCATCCTTTACGTTGTTTCATTAAAATAACTGCGAATACCGGTGCCCCAATTAATGCTGTGATCACCCCAATCGGTAGGATCGTTGGGGATATAATCGTTCGGGATATAAGATCCGTCAGCATTAAAAAGCCGGCACCGGTTAGGGTTGACAGAGGAAGCATATGAACATGATCCGGTCCCCATAGGCGCCTTGTTAAATGAGGGATCACCAATCCGACAAAACCGATTGCTCCGGAAACAGCCACTGCCGCGCCAGTTAGGATCGATCCGGCAACAAGGACCGCCAATTTCCGTTTTTCGACATCAACACCAAGATGCTGTGCCCGTTCTTCCCCAAATGACATCGCATTTAACTCGCTGGTGTTCATTAAAAGCAGCAAAGATCCCAGGATGAAAAACGGCACAATAATACCGATATGGCTCCATCCCCTTGCAGATACACTGCCAAGCAGCCATCCCATAATTTGCTGTAGTTGGTCATCCGTCAACGCAATAATTAAGGATATAAAGGAGCCCAGAAATGAACTGAATATAATGCCTGTTAAAATAATCGTCTCCACCCGCATCGTTCGGTCCACTCTTCTGGCGAAAAACAGCACAAGTAAAATGGTTGCTAAAGCAGTCGCTATACTTAAAACCGGCAACGTATAAAGTCCGAGAAAAGGAATCGAAATGCTAAAAAACAACGTCGCAACTGCGCCCACGGAAGCACCGGATGAGACACCTAAAATATACGGATCTGCCAATGGATTTCGAAGCAGACCCTGGAATGCCGCTCCTGCAATCGCCAGAGAGGCCCCAACCAAACCGGCAAGGAGCACTCTCGGCAATCGAATTTGCGAAACAATATTCATGTACATTGGATCGACCTGATCAGCTATCGGTAAGCGAAAAACATGTGCACCAATAATTTTGACGATATCTGAAACAGGAACAGATACGCTGCCAACGGATATGGCCGTCAGCATCGATACAAGTAAGAAGGCAAATGCCAGCACATATGCAAATAGATGATTATTCGTCAAAAAGTTCCGGATAGACAACTTCAGCGATCTCCTTTGCACCTTCCACTAAACGGGGCCCCGGACGGCTTACAAGGTCGGAATGAACATCAAAAACCTCCTCATTCGCTACCGCGTTCACGTCACCCCAACCATCACGATTCAAGACTTGTTCGACTGGATCATCTTCATAATCGCCATACGTCGTTATCATGACATCCGGGTTTAATTCCACAATAGCTTCGGGATCGATCTGAACCCAGCCGTCCAGCTCTTGTGCTGCATTATCTGCATTGACGATCTGCAGGAGATCATCAAAAAATGTGTTTTGACCTGCCGTGAAAATTTCCGGTGCAGGTGCTACTTCAAAAAAGACAGACTGACGTTCATCATCACTGATAGCCGCTGTCTTTTCATGCAGTGACGCAAATTCCTCTTTCATATTGCCGACAATTTCTTCTGCCGCTTCTTCTGTACCCGTCATTTGTCCGATCTGTTCAATCGATTCATACGTCTCATCAATTTGCTGTGCATCGTGAACCACAAACACATTGATGCCGGCATCGCGAATCTGTTGTAATGCTTCTTCAGAGTTATGTGCACCGGAAGCATGTGCCAGCACAAGGTCCGGTTCCAAACTGATAATCACTTCCACATTCAGTTCCATACCGCCTACCTTTTCTTTTTCCTCTACCTCTTGCGGATAATTATCATGATCAGAAACACCGACGATTTCATCTTCCAATCCTAGTGCAAAAGCAATTTCGGTATTGCTCGGAATTAAGGAGACGATCCGCTCCGGTTTCTCATCAATGGTCATGTCATGATCAAGCGCATCGGTTACCGTCAGCGGAAAAGCTGATTCCTCCGTCGCTGTTTGCTCCGTGTTCTCATCTGTGCTCTCAGCCCCATTTTCAGAATCGGGACTTTCAGAACTGCAACCAATCAAAAGACCAAACGTCAGCATCACTAATAGAAAAAACGATAAAAACTTTTTCACTTCGATACCCCCTCATGTATTTTGCGCAAATAAAAAAACATCTTCACGAGAAATGAAGATGGCTATGTAAAAGAGCAGTCAAGATAAACCTGTCCCTTTACACCTTCCTATTCCTCGTAGGCATTGGTGCACGAAAGGCAGCAGGCAGGTCTCCTGGCTCATGGTCATCACTTGCTGCATCTTCCCTTCCCATACATACTTATGTACAGTGGTCATGACAGCTCGCTCGCAAATACAGTGGCGGGACCGCGTTGGACTTTCACCAACTTCCCTATTAAGATTTCACACATTGAAATCACCTGTACCCAAAACGATTTAGTTATTCGCTGATTCCGATTATACATAAAGTTACAAAATCTGTCACGTTTCTATGTAACCTATTCCCTCTCTATGAGCGACCGAGCATGGCTGCTTCACGGAGAAAAAGGCGTTCATCTGGTGATGAGCGGCCCTCCACAGTTTTTCATCAATTCCTATTTTTAAGCTTAACAGCAGTTTTTAGACCCTTGCTGATTTTGAAATTGTATGTACATTTTTGTCTCTTATCCTGTATAATAATATCAATATACTCGAACGGCGAGAATTCTATTAAAAAAGAAAGGGTGTTATCATGCTTCGTATTTTAGATTTAAAAAATATGAAAGAAAATCATGAAAAGATTACCATGGTCACGGCATATGATTACCCGTCTGCCAAGCAGGCGGAACAAGCCGGAATAGATATGATCCTCGTTGGTGACTCATTAGGGATGGTTGTACTCGGTTATGAGTCAACCGTTGAGGTAAAGATTGAAGACATGATCCACCACGGAAAGGCAGTCAAACGCGGCGCACCGAATACATTCATAGCTGTTGACATGCCATTTATGTCCTATCACATTTCACTGGAAGAATCACTAAGAAATGCGAAAAAGATTTTTCAGGAAACGAATGCCCAAAGCTTGAAAGTCGAAGGTGCATCCGGGGACATACTTATTTTCATAGAGCGTTTAACAGAAGCGGGGATACCGGTTATTGCGCATTTAGGATTAACACCTCAGTCGGTTAATGTGCTCGGCGGATTCAAAGTTCAGGGGAAAGATAAAACCACTGCGAAAAAACTTCTGGATGATGCTAAGAAAGTGGCGGACCATGGCGCTGCTGCACTCGTTTTAGAGTGTGTTCCGACAGAACTGGCTAAGATGGTAACAAATTCTATCAATATTCCAACGATCGGAATTGGTGCGGGTGTCAATTGTGATGGACAGGTCCTAGTCTATCACGATATCCTGAAATACGGCGTTGACCGTCTGCCAAAATTTGTGAAACCGTATACCGATTTTAATGATAGCGGTACAGAAGCGCTAGAAGCTTACATTTCAGATGTGAAGCAAGAAAACTTTCCTTCTGATGACCATTCTTTCTTTATGAAAAATAAAGATGCCTTACCTGAACGTGAATAAGGAGAGAAATAAAGTGAAAGTTATACGTTCGATTCAAGACATGAAACAATTAATGAGAGATTACCGTACTCAAAACAAACAGATTGGTTTCGTTCCTACAATGGGGTTTCTTCATGAAGGCCATCTAAACCTGATGCGGGAAGCGAAAAAAGAAAATGATGTCGTCGCAGCGAGTATTTTTATTAATCCATTACAGTTTGGCCCAAATGAAGATTATGAAAATTACCCAAGAGATGAGCAAGCTGATGTACTTCAGGCTGAAAAGGCAGGCGTTGATGTATTATTCATTCCAACCGTTGCTGATATGTATCCAAATCCAATGCTGATTCAACTGGGGATAAAAGGACGGACCGATGTTTTGTGCGGTCGTTCGCGTCCCGGACATTTTGATGGCGTCCTGACAGTATTAACGAAACTATTTCATATTATCAGTCCGGATAAAGTGTATTTCGGTTTGAAAGATGCCCAACAAACAGCGGTGGTGGACGCATTAATCGATGATTTGAATTTTCCGATCGAATTAGTTGGATTGCCAACGGTCAGAGAAACGGATGGACTGGCGAAAAGCAGTCGTAATGTGAACCTGACTGAACAAGAGCGAGGTGAGGCCGTTTGGCTATATAAAGGATTACAACATGGACGACAGCTCATTCGCCGCGGTGAACAAAACCCGGATAAGATTATTCATGACGTCACAGAAACAATGAACCATCACATATCGGGAAACATTGATTATGTTGAATTACTAAGTTATCCGGCATTAGAACCTGTGTCATCGATTAATCAGCGGATCATCCTTGCTGCTGCTGTTTACTTTGAAAGAGCCAGATTAATAGACAATCTGCTTCTCGACAAAAGCGGAGAAATCATCACTCGGTATAGCTAGGAGGCAATGGTATGTTTCGTACTATGATGAAAAGTAAGATTCATCGTGCGCGTGTAACGGAAGCAAATTTAAATTATGTCGGTAGTGTTACAATTGACCAGGATATTCTGGATCAAGTCGATATCTTGCCACATGAAAAGGTACAAATTGTCAATAACAATAACGGTGCCCGCCTAGAAACGTATGTCATCCCCGGCAAAAGAGGATCGGGTGTTGTTTGTTTGAATGGAGCGGCAGCAAGGCTCGTACAAAAAGACGATGTCATTATTATCGTTTCCTATGCATTCGTTTCAAGTGAAGCGTTAGCATCCCATAAGCCACTTATTGCCATTATGAATAACAAAAATGAGGTAACAGAATTATTGGAGCAGGAGTCGCCCTTAACAATTGCAGAGGAGAAAACAGTCTGATTTGTTTATGAATCAGACTGTTTTTAAAAAGCGGTAATCGGAAACCTGGTGTGGAAAGAGGGATTTATAACTACTATTTATCTTAAGAATAACCCTTCTGCTATTACATAACTTGCCCCGATTAACTGGAAAAGGACGTAATTTTTATTCAAGATTTGTGCCCACTTGTGTTATAAAAATACTATCCTTTATGAGGCTGAGTTGATTAAGATATTTTTTATATACTAATACTTTTCATGAAAGTCGTTTAATGTTTATTATCTCTATCCTTTTCCAAGTACTTTTTTATCTTTTTCTCTTCCCAATCCCGACCTAAAATACCATCTGCAAATGTTGTTAAACCGTGAATTATCACACCTATTCCCCAACCTCCTAGCGGATATAGAAACCACCAATAGCCATCAAACGTTATCATATTGATTATCAAGAGTAGAATACTGACTAATATATAAACAGTTACATGAATGTAAAATGCTTTGAGTCGTTCTACCTTTTCTTTCGCTTTTCGATATCTGTGATCCTCTTCCATTTTTACAACGCCCTTCTATAAATTTCAACATTTTTTCCAGAATTTCGTGTTTTTCTTTCGGCAACTTTTGCACAGGCGACTTTAACCCATTCCTGAAACTGTTCCTGGCAACCCCCAATCTTTAGGCTAGTGACCCAATCGTCTTTTCCCTTCCATTAGATATTTCAGTTACACCAGCACAGAAAAAGTTATCAGAGAAATAAATCGTTGATTCCACTATACAATCGTCCCTTCGCAGTTCTTATTTAGTTGTACGAATTATTGGGAAAATTTGTTTCAAAAAGTCAGATAAATAATCTGAATATAGTAAAGGTTTACAAATCACGTCCCTTCAAAAAAAATACATGGGCTTTCACACCGAAATCTACCGTGCGTGACTTATCACAAAACAAGCCATTTATGAAAAAATATTCAAAATACGCTTGAACATCACGTTACGTTATCTTTTATACTGACATAGCGTTATGAATATCCCCCGTTTTAGCGCCGACTCCTACATTACATTTCTTGTTGGCTTTGGAGGGTTATCCACAGCCATCGCTTTACTGGTAAAAAAATGAACAAGGATTAATGTCAATTGTAAGTTTCGCTACCATGCCGCTTATGTTCATATCCGGATTATTTATGCCCCTTGATCTTGTTCCAGATTGGATTCGTCATACAGCGCGCTTCAATTCAGTTAATTGGGCAGGTAAAGCAGGGCAGGAAACAATCACCGATCATATGGATTGGGGATTAATTCTTTTACATTCAGCTTATCTATTGATTTTCGTAATTATTTCCGTATGGCTGGCAACAATGGCATTTCGTAAATATCAGAAATCGATCTAAAAAATGAGCAGGCGAGCATTCATGTTGTCTGACCGCTTTCTTTTCTGCCTTGATGCAACGTCTTGATTAAATGCTGGCCAAAAAGCTTCCTTCCCATCCGTTAGCGAAACTTGCTCGAAACATTTGATTGCAATCAGAATGCCACCATAATCGTTATGTATAATCCCGTCCCCATGTCCCGTGCATATTTTTGGAAACACAGGAAAGGATATCAACGTGAAGGAGGGTATTGTGATGACGGATGATCGTTCTGATGATAAGAAAAAGCAGGAGGAAGACGGGCTGAGCCGGCGCCGGTTTATTAAGAATACGGGCATGCTTGCCGGTGGTGTTGTCGGCGGGTCATTGCTTGGCGGGCTACTGACGAACCAATTCCAGCAGGACCCGGAAACACAGACTGATAAAAAAGAAACGAGTTCTGAACTGCAGGATGCGCGGATGTTTTTCAGCCGTGATGACTTTAACGTGCTTCAGGCGGCCACGGAGCGGATTTTTCCGGAAGACGATAATGGTCCCGGTGCCATCGGGCTCGGTGTTCCTTACTTTATAGACAAGCAATTGGCCAGCAGCTGGGGCGTCAATGGTAAAGACTACAGACAGGGGCCTTTCATTCAATTCAACCGGGTTGAAAGCATGGAAGGAAAAGAAACAGAAGAGCAGCCAACAAACCCGCCTTTTCTAAAACGCCAACCGGAGACTGACCTGCAGCGCCACCAGTCCCGGCTGACCAGAGGTGACATTTTCCTTACAGGCCTGCGCAAGATGAACGATATCAGCCGAAACCGCCACAATCAAACGTTTGACAAACTTGATGAGGACAAGCAAATCGCTATTTTAGAGGAATTTGAAAACGGTAATGTGAAGCTGAACGGTGTCGCTGCCGAAAACTTCTTCGTCCTTCTCCGCCAGACGACATTGGAAGGCGCCTATTCCGATCCGCTGTACGGCGGTAATAAAAATATGGCGGGATGGAGAATGAAGGAATTTCCTGGTCCACAGGCTTCCTATGCCAACATGATTGAAAAAGAAGAATTCGTCAAAATGGACCCGATCAGTTTGAATGATTATCAGGGCTAACATCCTGGTTTCGAAGGAGGACTACCATGGCAATAAAAATGGACAAAGTTGATGCAGTTGTGGTTGGTTCAGGTTGGGCCGGCGGAATCGTGGCCGCTGAACTTGCTAAAAAGAATTATAAAGTTATCGGGCTTGAACGCGGCGAGGACAAAAAACACGAAGACTACATAGGCACCAAGGACGAACTGCGGTATTCCCTGAGATACGAAATGATGCAGGATTTGACTAAGGAAACCATTACATCCAGAAATAGCTCGGATAAGACCGCCCTGCCCGTCCGCTCCAATGAAAATGCCTACCTTGGAACCAACACTGGAGGGGCAGGTGTGCATTGGAACGGACATAACTTCCGGTGGCTTCCATACGATTTTGAAATTTACTCGAAAACAGTAGAGCGCTACGGCAAAGACAAAATTCCTGAAGACATGACCATTCAGGACTGGGGTGTCACCTATGACGAAATGGAAAAGTACTACGACAAGTATGAAAAAATGGCCGGTATCTCCGGTGAAGAAGATCCGCTCGGGCCAGAGCGTTCCAACCCATACCCAAATCCGCCCATGAAGGATACACCGTCCACCAAACTGTTTAAAAAGGCTGCAAAGGAACTTGGCTACCACCCATACCAGATCCCGTCAGCCAACGTTACCGAACAATACACCAATCCGGACGGGGAAACGATTAATGCCTGCATGTACTGTGCATTTTGCGAAACATATGGGTGTGACTTTGGTGCAAAATCGGACCCGATTATCACGGTATTGGCAACTGCAAGAAAGACAGGAAACTATGAACTCCGGAATCAGGCTTATGCAACTCAGGTCATTCATGACGGCAATAAGGCAACCGGTGTGCGCTACGTCGATACCAAGACAGGACAGGAATATGAACAGCCGGCGGACATCGTCGTGCTGGCCGGGTTTGTCTTTACCAACACCCGTTTACTGCTGCTTTCCGATATCGGAGAGCCATATGATCCGAAAACAGGCAAAGGCATCATCGGCAAAAATTTTACCGGGCATTTCAACAATGTGACTTACCTCGGTGCCAGAGGATTTTTTGATAGCAAGAAGTTCAACAACTTTGCCGGAGCCGGAGCGTTGGCTTCAACATTATCTGACTTTAGTGGCGATAACATAGATCACAGCGACCTTGACTTCCTGCACGGGTTCGAACCGCATATTCGGGTGATGGGTAACAGACCGATCGAGTACAACTATGTCCCAAAAGGTACCCCAAATTGGGGAAAAGAATTCAAGGAAAAATCGTTGTACTACACGAACCGGAATTTATTCGTGGATGCGCAGGCGGCAGCATTGCCGAGGGCGCATAATTATTTGGACCTTGATCCGAACTACACGGATTTTCAAGGAAATCCGCTCATTCGTGTGACATATGAGTATACCGACCAGGACCGCAAATTGGGTCAGTATGCCATCAAAACGTGTACCGAAATTATGGAAAAAATGGGTGCTGACATTGTCGACGATGATGCGTTACCAGACGATGTGGCATTCAATAACTCTTACACAAACTCCCATAATGGCGGAGGGGTCATCATGGGTGACGATCCGGACATATCCGCTGTCAATACGTATTCGCAAATGTGGGATATGGAAAATTTATTCGTCGTCGGTTCATCATCCTTCCCGCATTTCAGCAATTACAACCCGACGGAAACGATTGGTGCCTTCGCCTATCGTGCCGCTGAAGGAATGGAGAAGTACCTTAAAAATGGCGGCGGACTCGTCGAACGAAAACGTGCTAAAAACCATGCATAAGAAGGAATGCAGACACGTAACGAATCAGTTTAAAAGAGGTGACCCCCATGGGAATAGCTAGCATCGGTATCCCCGGTCTGATTCTGATTGTCATTCTTGCACTGATCATTTTTGGCCCGAAAAAACTACCGGAAATCGGCAAAGCATCCGGACAGACACTCCGGGAGTTCAAACAATCAGCTGGAGAACTGATTTCAGATGACGACAGCAGTACCAAAAACAATCAGGACGAAAAAACAGATAAGAGAGACAGGCAGTAGCTCGCACAGCACGCAGCACGTTAGAAGACTTAACTTATCGCCATACTTTTGCAGCGAAAAGCTTTAGTTGCACTTATGCAGATAGGAGAATTTCATGCTTTCCTATCTGCCAAAAAAGACTGTTTCCGAAAATAAATCCAGGGACCAGTCCTTTTTCTTCAAACCGTCTATTTAGTTACCGTTTTCTATTAGATGTTCTACTTTAACTCACCTGTACGGTTAAAGACTTGGAGATGAATGGCTCCTCCCTTTACATTCGATTCGTCACCACCATTTGATAAATCTCATAGAATTGGCGCCTTAAGCAATTTCCCCCCATCATTAAAATGCACTCACTATCTTCCTGTCTTCTCCTGATTTCATTCCTGTTACAATCAAAATAACACCGATCATTCCCACTATTGTCATCGGGAGAATCCAATTGGCTGTCACATCATGTATAAAACCTAATAATATTGGCCCAACCGCTGCGATTAAATAGCCAAACGACTGAGCCATCCCGGACACTTTAGATGCTTCCTGTCCATCATTTGACCGCAAGCTGAAAAACATCATCGATAAACTGAACGCCGCACCACAGGCACCGCCGATACATATCACAGCTATGGTAATCATAATAGCATTCCCGGTTAAAAGCCCGCCTGCACCGACAATAACCAATATGCCGGTAATAGCGGTTAACCACTTCTGATCCGCCATTTTTTCTGCGATAACCGGGGTAACAAATGTAAATGGGATGAAGGCCAATTGCATCAGAGAAAGCATCCAGCCTGCCGCATCGGACGTATACCCGCTATTTTTCAGGATATCCGGCAGCCATGAAATCATTGTGAAAAAGACCATTGATTGCGTCCCCATATACACAGTTATATTCCACGCCAAAGGAGATTTCCATATATTATTTTTTGCAGTTTGTTTCGATTCTGCACGTTTCAGTGGGTCTGCGTTTTTCTTAAGCTGCGGAACCCAAACGACTAACGCGACAATCGACAATACCGCCCAGGAGGCCAATGCTCCTTCCCATCCCCATCCGGAAATCCGTGACAGTGGTAAACTTAGCCCCGATGCCAAAGCGCCGAAAATATTCATAAAAACCGCATAAAGGCCTGTGAGCAACCCAATTTTTAACGGAAATTTCATTTTTATTAAAGCCGGCAATAACACATTTCCAAATGCGATTGCCACCCCCACAACGACCGTACCAGCAAGCAATAACGTTGTGCCGAATAACGTACGAACCACTAGCCCGATGGTTAATATAATGAACGAATAAAAAATCGTCCTTTCCATGCTGACGCGATTGGCAACGACGGATGCAAACGGAGATACCACGGCAAAAGCCAGCAAAGGTAAGGTTGTCAGGCTCCCGGCTACGGTGTTGCTGATACCTAGATCATCACGGATATAAGGAAGCACAGATCCCACTGAGGTTAAAGGTGCCCGCAAATTAGCGGCGATTAGCAGGATCCCAATCAACAAACCCCAGCGCGTTATGTTATTATGTTTTTTCTTTGCTAGTGTATCTTGTGCCAAAATCATTTCCCCCGATATTTATCAACCTGTTTAACTAAGTCTAAGTATTATATCAAAACGAAATTTTAACTTGTCCGCCAGAGCTTGCCGTAAAAAACAAAAACAAGGAGATAGCATTCCGCTATCCCCTTTTCCGTCTATTACGACTCATCACTTCCTCGATAACGTTGATATGGTAACGGGTTCCATGTTCTATATTGCAGTTCTTCAGCTCGCAGTGCCGATGGGATGTCGTCGAACATTCTTTGCGCTACTTTTAGTTCATGCTCCGCTTCTCCTTTATCCTGGTACATAAATTCATCGGATGCTTTGTCTGGTGCCTTGTTCACTTTTTCCTCTAAATAGTCAACAACCATCTCTTGTTGCTTGTGAAGGGATTCACGTGCGTCAGCTATCCAACCTGCTTGAGTTGAGCGCAGTGTATCCGAAACATAACTGAATTCATCAGAGATTTCTTTATAAACGCGGTCAGCATTGGAACGCACATCCATGATGGCTGTCTCCAAATCCTCAATCGTTAATTCTTCTGCCACAAGCGGCTTATTTCGTTCCGGCCCGCCTAGCCTGGATCGATTTAAATAATATGGGAAGATACTTTTGATTGTCTTACCGACTGGTGAAACGGCCTGGTTGTTTTCATCGACACCTTTTGGTTGAATACCTTGCATCGCAATACGGGCTGATTCCGGCCGGACAATTTCTTTTGGCGGCAGAACACCGTAGCGCAGCAATTCCCGAATCCCCGTACCCGATATATTAATCCGATACCGCTCATCATGTGGACATGTCTGGTCTGTTGCCGGATGATCACATCGGGTGCAATAAAACACTTCATGGAACAATCGTATATCAATTCCCAATTCATCAGATGTAAATTCATCAAAAATGGTATGAGCTGCATATTTATCATAAAAATCACCAATGCCTGCATGATCCCTGCCGATTAACGCATGGGTACATCCGTAGTTTTTCATAATAATCGCATGCAGCACAGCTTCCCGCGGTCCGGCAAAAATGTACGTCACCCTTAATGGCGCGAGCACCGTTCTTTCTTTTGGATAATAATTATCCAGAACACTGCGATAAGATAACATCCGAAACTCATGCCTTGTGTATTCACGTTTGGCCATCTCTACCAGCGGTTGGACAAACAAACCATCCAACTCTTCCAACGCATTCCGATGAATATACTCATGTCCGCGGTGCATAGGATTAGCCCCTGTTATAAATCCGCCTACCGAATTAAATTTCTTATCCTGATAAAATAGCTTCCATGTGTCTTTCGGCTCCATTCGGATGTTTTCAAATGGTCCCCAGTGTACTCGGCGCAGCAATTGAATCGGACCGCCCAGTGCCGTATCGCCCATTCGCCGGTAAATCGAATCCACGCCAGGATGATTGCGGTCAGTGGTACCAAACAAGTGGGAAGCACGAAAATCCCGGTCATAATGAAAGATATCAGCTAATTTAAGAATGGCAACTGGTTCTTTTGTTTCATCTGCAAGTGCTACGTCATCGCCAACGGATAAAGTTTGAATGATCTGCTCATTCCGATCACCAATGGGGGCAAAACTCAATGGAACCGGCCAAACAACGCCATTTGTTAATCGGCCATTTGTAAGAACCGACTTGTAATCATCTTCTACCATAAACCCTTCATTTGGAGACAGTACACCAGTGGCTATCATCTCAAGTGTAATGACAGCTTCCAAATCTATCATAATGGTTGGCAGCTGCTTCGCTTTTTCCATTGCTTCATCTCGCTCTTTTCCCGTAAGAACACGATTGACTAACTTCCCACCATGCGGCTGTTGTGGGTAACTTGCTAATGTTTCCTCATCCAATACAATTGAATCTTTATCCATTTGCCTTCCTCCTCATTCCCCTTATTATTGAACGGGACCGGGAATCTGTTATTCCGTTGTCCTTGTTCCTTTGTTCATATATATGGAAAATTTGACATGACTATAACAATGAATATGCTGCCTCATTTCACCCATTAAGCCACCCAGTTGGAAAACGCTTACATCCATATTAATAGTTATCAAGGTGCTAATTACCTAAGAACGCTAATGTTGATGTATGAAAAATAGATAAAGTCTGTCAATTATGTATATTTTTATGATAACGAAGTCCGAACCGTTTGTAAAGGTATTCAGTACAGACAACAGTGGATAAAATCGGGCTTCTGTCGGCTATCGTATCACTTGTTCCAACATTGGTTGGTTTTGTTACATTAAGTAATGACATATCGGATTTACGCAGCCAAAAAGAAAAGAATCCAACTCCGAACCAACCGAAGAAGGATTCAAATAACACACTAAGATAGAACCGTTTGTTACGATATTTTCAATTTATCCATCGAAGTGACAACCCTCTCGACCTCCTGCTCACCAGCCGCTTCCCACCTGCTTTTATCAGTAATATTTCCATCTCTGTCCAAAGGCTCTTGGAATTGATTGAAACCTGTCGTTGTCAGCAATGAATTTTCATCCCAGTCCAAACCGGTATTGACGACATGTTTGATGACATACGGTGTCCGGAATTCCAGATAGGCACTTGCTTTGTCCAGCTCCCCTTCAATGACGTTGAACGGAACTCTGACATATATCGTCTCACCGCCTTCCCGGCATAGCACCATATCAAATTTCCCACGGTCATACTCCCAATTCCCGCAAAGGGCGTAACCATTAGACCGGAACATTTTGTACACATCACCGAAATAGGCTCTTTTCCCTTCAATAGTTGTTTCCAGTTTTAACATTAAGCTTCACTCCTCAACCAGAATGTATTTTTTAGTTTTAACCAAAAATGGAAGACAATACCCCCTAAAATACTTCCCATGAATTGGTTCGTTAGACCTAATACTTTTCACCCTTGTGTCAATTTTTGTAACTATCTATCATAAGTGACAGTTGTCATAATATTTTAATAGAATTGTAGGAAGGGAGTGCGAGAACTTATTTTTTCATAAATCAAACTGGGAGGGGGACGCATATGCTGAAACGTGCAGCCATATTACTTATTTTATTGTTAATGACATTTGCTCAGGTTGCTTTTGCGTCAACTGATTTAATAGCACCGCAAAAAAACCTACAGAAAGAAAAACTGTCAACGGAAAATCTGGAGCCCACCATCGATCCGGATGATGAGGTGCGTGCGATCGTTGAAATTGACGGGGATGCGCCTATTGAAAAAGCAACGAAAAAAGGTGTTAAGTTTGGCAAGCTAAGTGTTGCTGAAAAGAAACAATACCTAAATAAAGCGAAGAAACAGAAAAAAGCTGTTAAAAACGCGATGAAAGGCAAAAATGTGAATTCAAAAGCATTACAGGAATTTGACGCTGTCGTGAACGGATTCAGTGTCGAGGTAAACTATGAAGACTTCGAAACGATCAAGGAAATTCCTGATGTCAAAGACGTTTATGTGGCCAATGAATATGAACGGCCGATTGCTGAACCTGACATGGTGAGCAGTAAAGAGCTCGTTGAAGCACAGCATGCATGGCGAGACTATGGTTTCAAAGGGGAAGGTATGGTTGTCGGGGTTATCGATACAGGAATTGACCATGAACACCAGGACATGGTGCTGTCAGATGATACGGATGTGGCATTAACAGAAGATCATGTCAATGAAACGATTGAAGATGAAGAGCTGCCGGGGCGCTATTACACAGAAAAAGTGCCATATGGCTATAACTACATGGATGAAAACCATGAATATACCGATGATTTTCCTGGAGCCTCTTCGCATGGCACGCACGTAGCCGGTTCAGTTGGTGCGAACGGTGATGAAGATAACGAGGGTATCTTAGGTGTCGCACCGGAAGCTCAACTATTGAATTTAAAAGTGTTCGGTAATGATCCCGCGTTTCAATCAACATATGGCGACGTTTACATAAAAGCGATTGACGATGCGATTAAACTGAACGCCGATGTGTTGAATATGAGTTTGGGATCTCCCGCAGGTTTTGTTAATGATGAATCACCGGAACAACAAGCCGTTACCAGAGCTGTTGATAACGGCGTCTTAATGTCCATTTCTTCGGGTAATTCCAACAAGTTTGGCGAAGGGTATTTTTATCCGTACGCTACCAATCCGGATTACGGTGTGAACGGCTCACCGGGCACAGCCGATGATTCCCTGCAAGTGGCATCGTTTGAAAATGACCTCATGACCGTTGATGCTCTGGAATACACGATTAATGGCGAAAAACAGACGGCCGGGTTTCTGTCAGCCAGTGAAACTGATCCGCCGACTGATGGCAGTGCTTTTGACTTAGTCGATGCGGGACTTGGCTACCCGGAAGATTATGCCGGGAAAGATGTTGAAGGAAAGTATGCCCTTGTACAGCGCGGTGAGCTGGACTTTGTAACGAAAGCATTGAACGCGCAAAGTGCCGGGGCGGCCGGGGTCTTTGTTTATAATAATGAAGATGGCATGATCAACATGGCATCCGATCCAGAAGTTGCCATTCCGCAACTGGCCTTGTCAAAGTCAGATGGGGATGTCCTTGCTAAGGCAGTGGCCGATGGACAAGATGTCAGCATATCTTTCCATGGTGAATCAACAGCCATTGCGAACCCAGAAGCCGGCCAAATGAGCGCTTTCTCCTCTTGGGGGTTAACACCAAACCTCGATTTCAAGCCGGAGATCACGGCACCAGGCGGGCAAATTTATTCCACTCTGAATAATGGCGAGTACGGCATCAAGAGCGGTACATCAATGGCGGCACCGCACATTTCGGGTGGTAGTGCGTTAGTGCTGGAACGGGTTGACCAGGAATTCGGCTACGAAGACGCAAATCGTGTCAAACTGGCCAGGAATATCATGATGAACACTGGTAAAAGCGTTGATTTTGAAGGGGCACCGGTATCGCCAAGACGCCAAGGTGCCGGTATGATGCAGCTGCATGCCGCCCTGTCAACACCAGCGATCGTCACAGCATCGGAAACCGGCGAAGCTAAAGTGGCTTTGAAAGAAGTGACCGACAGTGTCGTCCGTTTCGAATTGACCGCCGAAAACTTTACGGATGAAGCGCTAACATATGATGTTGAAGCCAACGCCCAGACAGATTCACCTGTCGATGGTGGCGACGTACTGGTGACTGTACCAAATCAGTTCCCGGCAACTGAACTGGACGGGGCTGCGGCAGTCGATAATCAAATTAAAATTCCAGCAAATGGTAAAACATCATTTGCAGTAACGATTGATGTCAGTAATATGGATGCCAGTCTGAATGCCATATTTACCAATGGTTACTGGTTGGAAGGGTTTGTGACATTGACCGATCCAAACGATGTCAACCCAACGCTGACTGTTCCATATGCTGGTTTCAAAGGTGAGTGGGATGATGCCCCAATCTTTGATACAGCAGATGAGTCGTCCTATTATGGTATGACCGGCATTGCGACCCCAATTGATGATGAAGACTTTGCATTCCTGGATGAAGATGCCATTATTTCACCTAATGGAGATGGCGAGCTGGATGAGGCTTTGCTGGTTGTCTCGTTCCTGAGAAATGCTAAAGACGTCACGTTTAATGTGTTGGACGCTGACGGCAATCAAGTCGACACACTGACAGAAGAAAGCTATGTCCGGAAAAATTACTATGATGGTGGTTTGGCACCGGCTTATTCCCTGGACCCGGAACGGACATGGGATGGCACCATTGATGGCAAGCCTACTCCGGACGGCCAATATTTCTTACAAGCGGAGGCAACCATCGACTTTGCCAATGCAGAGCCGCAATCTATAAAACTGCCAATTACGGTTGATGCGGCCGGTCCGGAAGTAGAAGCCGATATTAACCGCGGTGATCGTGAGGTTGCTCTCGCAGTGGCTGACGCAAACGGCATTGCCGAATGGGAGGTTCAGGTTGACAAGCAGGATCCTATCGTCATGACGGATGAAACCGAACTTGACCTGACCGGCATCCACCCAAGTCAAGTTGTCACCGTTAAGGCTGTCGACAACGCTGGTAATGTAACCGAAGATGTTGTCAT
The DNA here is from genome assembly GCF_042679865.1 of Lentibacillus salinarum. Lineage (NCBI taxonomy): Bacteria > Bacillati > Bacillota > Bacilli > Caryophanales > Bacillaceae > Lentibacillus > Lentibacillus salinarum. The sequence continues at coordinate 42,833 of NZ_JBHTNH010000001.1, forward strand.
GGGGCCACAAGGCAAAGCGAAAGGAAAATTCGAGGGTAATAAGGGCAATGGCAACAACGGAAATAATGGCAAAGGTAACAACAGCAATAACGACAATGGCAAAGGACCAAATAACTAGATGACAACACACATAACCGGTGTCCCACATCATGGGGCACCGGTTTTTTCTCAGTTTGATATGGTAATTGCCCCCCCCCCCACTCAATCNCACTCAATCGTATTCCGCACGTGATCAAAATAAAGCATTGGTACATGATCCCGCGGTTAAACGTTCTTTTTTACATTATCAAAAAATAATTTATACAGTACCTTGCCATAAACAGTAGTATGTGATACATTAATTTTGCAAGGTACTTTTATATTACAGTACTGTTTATTACACAGTAGTGAAATTGAGGTGTACATCCTAATGAACATACAGTTTAAAAAAGGCGCTTTAGAACTATGTGTCCTTGCATTGCTGAATAAGCAAGATCGTTATGGCTATGAGGTCGTTCAAAAAATCTCGGATCAGATTGTCATTTCTGAAGGCTCCGTATATCCACTGTTAAGGAGACTGAAAAAAGAGACGTACTTAACAACCTATTTACAAGAGTCAAAAGAAGGGCCTTCCCGAAAATATTATCGGCTCACTGATAAAGGCAGAGATTACCTCAAAGCCCTTAACGATGAGTGGAAGAAGTTTTCAGATGGTGTTAATCAAATCGTAAAGGAAGGTGTCTACGATGAATAAAGAACAATTTCTGAAGAGCCTGGAGAATGGATTGAAAAAGCTTTCTCCAGAGGAACGTGACGATATTATACACGATTTCAAGGAGCATTTTTCCATTGGCTTAGCAGATGGCAAAACGGAAGAGCAAATTTCTGACTCACTAGGGTCACCTAAACAGATTGCAAAAGAGCTGGTTGCAACGTCCCAAATCGAAAAAGTGGAGGACACAGCAACGACGGGCAATATTTTCCGTGCCGTCTGGGCTGTTATCGGGTTAGGGTTTTTTAATTTTGTCATCGTGCTTGGACCATTTGTTGCGCTACTAGCCTTGATAGTGGCAGGATGGATCTCCGGGGGTGCGTTTATTGTTTCTCCATTAATGGTTCTATTAAATGCAATAATATACCCGGCAGTTTTCAAATGGTTTGATTTATTCTTTTCACTCATGCTTTGCGGTATTGGACTATTTATTGCAATTGGTATGTTGTTCGCAACAAAAGTATTGATAAAACAATTTGTACGCTATTTAAAATATAACGTTTCACTTGTGAAGGGAGGTTTAAAACGTGAGTAGTATCAAGAAAATATCCATTGTTGCATCAGTTCTTTTATTAGTTGGTGTGATCGGGAGTTTAATCACATTCAATACCATTAATAACTCTGTCCCCGTTTCGGAAGAGGCCATCATTGATGACAATCTGACAGATATTGAAATTCGAGCAGATAATGAACAAGTAAGGCTTAATTCAACAGATGACGATAAAGCAAAAGTAGCATTATCAGGCAGAATTACCGAGGGAATAAAAAAGCAATTGAATGTTGATGTGGAAGGCAGTACTTTATCCATCGAATTAGAGGATGAGGATAGGAAGTTTTTCAAGTTTTTTGATTTCATTGGAACATCCTTAACATTAAACGTATATTTGCCTGAAAAAGCATACGAATCATTGCAGGTTGACATAGACAATGGCAGTTTTCAGGCAGAACAGTTCAGCATAAAAAATGTTGAAGCTGAAGTGGATAATGGTTATTTAGAAATGAAAAATATCGCTGCAACGATGATAACGACCGAGGTAGATAACGGTAAGGTCTTCCTTGAAAATACAGAAGGTAACATTAACGGGAAAGTAAACAATGGGAAAATTTATCTTAAAACAAAAAATCTGGATCGCCCCATAACATTAGAATCCAATAATGGAAACATCAGAATTGAAACAGATAAAGAGCCGACAAATACAATTTTTGATATAAAAACGGATAATGGCAACGCGACTGTTTTTGGAAGTTCTAACTGGGACACTGTCACCGGGGATGGGGATAATCTCATCAAATTAACAACCAACAATGGGAATATTAACGTTGTGAAGTAGAATGAAACGTCATTCAGCAGAGTGCTTTTCTCTGCTGAATGATTGTTGATGTACATTTAAAATAAAATTGCGACGTTTGTAAAAAAGATGCGAAATTTTACCCCTTCGGATATACATTGTCCAAAGGGTGATTTCATGATAAAAATAACATAACGATATTCCATTAACGGCCAGTTTGTGGAATAAGGTTATTGAACTAATGAGCAGGTTAATAAGAAACATTAAACGTTATGATAATAAAAGTGTTAAAATGAAGTAAGGAGGCGATATGTATGAAAAAAGTTGATGGTCAAGCTGCAAAAATTTTAGAAGATATTATTCAAGACAAAGATCAGTCATTTGAATTTAATGGGCGACAATATAAAATTGTTGCAATTGATAACAAAAGTGACTTAGAAACAACGGTAAAAGAAGATGTCGAAAAAGATCCAGAATTAAAGCAGAAGTTGTTACAGTCTAAAAAGGATATTGAAGAAGGAAATTATTTCAGTTCTGAAGAAATGCGAGAAATGATTCGGAGCGGTCAAATATAAGATGGAATTTATTTGGACGAAAAACACGAAGGAGTCATTTAAGAATATTAAAAGTAAACATTTTTCTCATAGAGGTTGTTCAAAAAGTCCGGTAAAAATGACACGTCGAATTTCTTCGTTGGCTTGTTTTTCCGCTGCTCATGTATCTAAAGGCATACACTCCGCTGCTCGAAACGGCACCGCCTCGAACTTCTCGGTCCTTTTTATCCTCCTTTTTGAACACGCACTCATAGTGAACCATCGAATATAAATTAAGCTTGTTAGAACGTATTGAAGATAAGATTCAAACACTTGGCACGAGTACGAGAGCAGATAAACCAGAGTGGAAAGCCAGTCATAAAATCCTCGTCGACAGGTTCATTATTTACTACTCCTTTTCTGAGGATAAACAAACTTGTTATATTGAATATTTTAAACACTCTAGCCAACATTATTAACATATTCTCAACTATCATGAGGATAGGTTTTTCTTACTTGCTACAGAAACGGGCGCTTTCGCGGAATAACGTATTCATTTCTCGGGCCATTATATTGAATAAGGGGGTACATAAATGACAAAGCAATTAAAGCGTTTTGAAAACAAAGTGGCACTGGTGACAGGTGGACGTTCGGGGATTGGCCAGGCCATCGCCCGCCGCCTGCGCGACGAAGGAGCGACTGTAATCACCGCACAGCGCGGCAAGGATGAAGAGTTTGACTGGATCGAGGCAGATTTCTCGGATTCGGATTCATCGGAACGAATCGTTAAAGAAGTCATCGCTCGGACAGGCCAGCTCGATGTAGTGATCAATAATGCCGGCATGATGCAAGAAGCATCGATTGAAGAGATGAGTGTTGAGGATTGGCAGCGAAATCTCAGCGTTAATCTGACAGCTCCTTTCCTGTTGATTCAAGCAGCCTTGCCTTACCTGCGCCAGACGAAAGGTAGTATCGTCAATACTGGATCGACGGAAGGACTTGCTGCCAATCCCCAGCACGCGGCCTATTGTGCGTCAAAAGCTGGTCTTCATGGGCTGACCCGTTCGGTGGCAGTAGACCATGGCCATGAAGGCATTCGTTGTAACGCAGTGGCACCCGGCTGGATCGACACGGAGTTAAACATTGACATGATTGCAAACAACTCTGATGCGGAGGCTTTCCGACGCGATATCGCAAGCATCCATCCTGTGGGCCGTACAGGTTCACCCGAAGAAGTGGCAGCGCTCGTGGCATTTCTGGCAGCTGATGAGGCTGGATTTATCACAGGACAGGTATATACTGTGGATGGCGGCAGAATGACTAAGCTGAGTCATCCTTGAGCAAGGAGTTCATATCGTTTGCTTGTCTGCCCATTGCTCTATAAACTTTAAAGTAAACATAAAATAACAGTTGGGCGCACTTTCTTGAATTGAAGGAAAGCGTCCAATTTACTATTGTAGGGCCGTATTGCGGAAGATGGTCCTTAAGAGGTAGTAATGATAAAATAAATGGATATTGTGAAAAGGTATACTTAAACTAAAGTGCAGAAGAGCTGAATAGGATTTAATTATGTGGTGTACCAACAAGATAGTTTATTAAGAATAAAAAAAGAGACCCATGTAGAGTCTCTTACCTTACAAATAAATTTATTTTTAAATTAAGCCTTTATTTGACAAATGATGTCATGAACATCTACAAAAGATCTTTGCTCAATATTTTTTCTTCAGAAATACGTAAAAGTATCATAAGAGAAAATCTGGCTTCTTAACTGTGGATAAAATACAAAGTCCGGATGGCAGAAAACTTTAAGATCTTGATATTTTTCTTGTTCAATCGTTTCAAAAAAACGACGAACTAATACTTTATTGGCTTCAACTGACATATCAACATTTCCTTCCATTAAAACTTGTAAGATTCTCCGTCATCCGGCACCAATACGTGAGACGTAATTCCTTTTTCATTAAGGAATCCTTTTAATTCCTCTCTGGACAGTCCCCAATGATTGACTGCTTCCATATGGACAGCAATAATTTTTGCATCAGGGGTAGCCTTGTACACCTCATAGACATCATCTTTCCCCATCACAAGAGAACCACCTTCATTGAAATGATTATCTCCGGCATTAACAACGATAACTTCCGGATTATGAGTATCAATTACTTCTTGCACAGCGTTATACCATACTGTATCTCCTGCTACATATAATGTTTTCTCACTATCATGTTTAAAGACAACCCCACACACTAGACCAGCAAGTTTTAGAACTTCGCCTCTTCCATGCTCTCCTTTTGTTTTCACTAATTGAATACCTTCAAAAATAGTGTCCTCTTGTAAAACCTCTACATTTTGGAACCCAGCATTTCGAATTTCTGTCGCATCTTCTTCACTTTGAGAAAATAACTTGATATCCTTTGGTAATACTTCTTTTGCAACTTCATCCCAATGATCATAGTGAAGATGCGTTACAATGACTGCATCAATATCTTTAATAATATTGTCAATGGAAGTTGGCAACTCAACTAACGGATTATATTGATCATCTCTTGGTGCATTTGGGAAAGGTGGGTAAGTACCTTTTTCCGCTAGCATTGGATCAACTAAAAACTTTTTACCTGCATATTCTACAACGATTGTTGCATTACGAATTTGATGTATATTCATATATATTAACTCCTTTTTTTGTGATTTTCTTTGAACAATGTATAGTTTATACTAAGAACTGTTGGAGATACATGGCTTAAATAAAGTATTTGGGTACTTTGGCTTTATAAATGAAGGAGTTAGACAAATGTTAGATAACACAGATATGCAGATTTTAGATGAACTCTCTAAGAACAGCCGAATTACAATGAAAGAATTAGGTGAAAAAATTCATTTAACTGGGCCAGCAGCTTCAGATAGAGTGGCAAAGCTAGAGGAAAGTGGAATTATTGAAGGTTATACCATTAATGTTAACCAGGTTAAATTGGGCTATACTATACATGCTTTTATTACTATTATTATAGAAAGCATTTCTCATCAACCCTATCTGTCATTCATAAAAACACAAGGAAAATACCTAATAAATAACTATAAAATCAGTGGAGATGGGTGTTACATACTCGAATGTAAATTTCCTTCCAATGAACTAATGAATCAATTTCTTGAAGAATTAAACGAGTATGCGAACTATAAATTATCTATTGTTATTGATAAATAGTGAATCAATACAACGGAATGTTTGTGAAAAGATGTACTTAAACTATATGGTGCGTTAGCAATTAGCTGATTTGCAATAATCATTACCTTGATTATTCCATAAAAGGGCGCGTTTATGGAGTTAAAAATAATTGTAAAACAGAGATTAGGATGTGTACATTCATATCTTTCGTGGTATAATATATGTAGAAAGTTCATAAATTAATAAAGACCGTCCCATGCTGATACATGGAACGGTCGCAATAGACCGAACCCCGTCAAGAGGGGTGGGTAGCTCGAGAAATAATCCCTCGCTTACCTGCTAAAGTGCATGAGGGATTATTTTTTATGGTTATTATCAGAAACAATGAACGCCACTAACATCCCGAAAGATATCATGAGCGTCAAAGCGCTAACAATGTCCATAGGCAAACACCTCCCTCCCAGGAAGTCTCCAAAAAGACTAACGGCAGATCGACAGTGCTACCTAACCCCTTATGCGAAGCCAGCCTATTGTGATTATTGTATCATAAATTGGTAGTATAAAGTTAAGCTTTTACAAATTAATGCATCTTCCTCAATCGGGCACTTTTGTTATATAAAATGATCAATTTTTTTCAAAACGGGATTCTTTTTATTTGTCCTAAAATGAGGTTCTACGGGATACTTTTTGATCAAACTTTATTTAGCCACAGTTGAGCCAAATCGGACATTTAGGGACAGTTGGCCCGCCGTTTTTTTGGCAGGTTACTGTCCATTACATGCGGGAAAAAAATAAAATCCCCGAGCCCATTAGCGACCCGGGGGGATGTTTTATTTGAGCATAACGGAACGCAATAGCTATACTGCCACAGCTACATTCGGCCGGACCGGATAATGATAACGATCATCAGGATAAACATGAGGAGAGCTATAATAGCACCTATTTCAATGATTGGCAGCTCCCAAATGATGGTATTCTGCCCAACCACCGCTAATCCGATAATCAAACCGGACATGATAATACTGAAAGCCAGCATCAGAATACTGAACGCTATCCGGTTACTAATTCTATCCAGCCGCCGCATAACGTCGTTTATATGCCTGACATTAATATCAAGACCGACTCTGCCTTTTTTAACGACGGACATGATTTGTTTCATATCCTTTGGTAAGTCCGTCAGAATGTCGAGATTTTCACCAATCTCCTGCCATGAATTTCGGATAATTTCCTTTGGATGGTACCGCTTCAGCACTAATTTCCGCGCAAATGGTTCGGCCGCACGCAGTAAGCTGAATTCCGGATCAAGTCTTCCAAGCACACCTTCAAGCGCCAGGATTGTCTTGCTGATGATGACCATTTCAGTCGGAACCTTGATGTGGTGGTGATACACAACGCTGAATATCCCGATGATGATCCGTCCCAGACTGAGATCTTTCACCTTAACATTTTGATATTGCTGGTGTAGTTTATCAAGATCTCGCTCCAGTCGCTCAATATCCGTCTCTTCTACAATCAAATCCATCCTGGAAAATGTTTTAATCATGCCCATGCTGTCACCTTGATGCAGGTTCGCGATAATCGAAGCAAAATGGCGTTTCAGATTTTCACTAACATGGCCTGTTTCGCCAAAATCCAAAAATGCCACCGTATTTTTAGGTAAAATAAAAATATTTCCGGCATGTGGATCCGCATGAAAAAATCCATTTACAAGAATCTGCCGCAGCATCGCATCAGCCAGACGTTTGGCAATGATTTCCCGGTCATAACCTGCTTGATCAAGAAATTCGATTTCCGATACCTTGATGCCGCTGATTTTTTCCATTGTCATGACTTTTTCGGTGGTGAAATCCCAGTATATGTTCGGAAACTTAATAAAGGCCTGATTGTCAAATTGTCCCGCAATTTGCTCTCCGTTTCGGCCTTCCACTATGTAATCCAGCTCATTTCTTAATGTCTCGGACAGTTCATCGATGATATCGCAAACCCGATAACGCCGCGCCCAAGCTGCCCGTTCTTCCAGCATATGTCCGATACCTTCCAGAATTTCAAGATCAGTTTCCATCCTGGGCTTAAGGCCCGGACGCTGCACCTTGACAACAACCTCTTCCCCGCTCAAAAGCCGGGCTGCATGCACTTGTCCGATCGAAGCTGTCGCTAGTGGTTCGGATCTTACATGATCAAACAAGTTTTCAAGGTTATCATCAAATTCCATCTCAATGGTGTTCTGAACCTGTTCAAACGCAAAAACAGGTGCATGATCTTGCAGCTTTTCCAATTCGGCTGTGATTTCCGGCGGCAATGTATCATAACGCGTACTTGCGATCTGTCCCAGCTTAATCGCAGTCGGCCCCAGTTCCTGCAAAGCGAGACGCAGGCGCTTCCCCATACTTTTCATGCTTGTATTGACTTCAGCGGATTCCTTGCTTTTTGCCATGGCCCGGTCTATTAAACCGACCCGAAACAGGATGTGACTGAAACCATTTTTTATGAGTGTATTCACAATTTCGCGGTATCGCTTTGTATGTCTGATACCTTTACCGAGCATTCCATCACCTCCTACCTTATACTATAGTTATTATGCAACATAGATAATTATTTCTTTCCTTTTCCAGTCCAAAGTTAAACACAGGGAACCACTTACATTTGAAAGCTAAAACCTGTATTACCTATCATAAGTAAAATACGCTGTCATGACAAATTTACATAAGTATTTACTGCTATACTAAACGAAAAGCCCCTTTATGCTTAAATGCACAAGGGGCTTTTCGTGCGGTTTAGCCAATCGGCTGAAGTTCACATGATATCGGCTGATGTTGTCACAATGTCCGCCGAAGTTCACAATTTTTTCGCTAAAGTTGTCACATGTCATTCTAAAAATGGACCCACGCTCAATGGCATCGTCGAGTCCTCATGTCACCACAAATTGGGACAGAGAGCCTAATTGGGCCTAGTCCTTTGGTCCCGTCACGTCACCACAAACTCAGTCCGACTGTAACCTTCCTTCGTCTTAATCACATCCAGACGTGCCGGAAACATGGCTTTCAAATCCTGAACATGGGAAATGACGCCGATCATCCGGCCAGACTGTTGTAAGTCGATCAAAGTCTCGACCGATTTGTTCAAGGATTCCTCATCGAGCGACCCGAATCCTTCATCAATGAACATCGTGTCAATCGAAATGTTGCCCTGAAAACTTTGGATGACATCAGACATGCCGAGTGCGAGACACAAGGACGCATTAAACTTCTCACCGCCTGATAATGTTTTGACGTCGCGTGTCTGCCCGGTGTAAGCGTCATAGATATCAAGTGCCAGGCCGCTCTGTTTGCCGCGGGCTTCCTGCCGGTCACTCCGCATCAAGTAAAATTGCCCGTTGGATATGCCTTTCAACCGGCCGTTAGCTGCCTCAATGATCCGTTCCAAATATTCGATTTGCAAATAGCGTTCAAATGATATTTTCTGATCATTTTGCCCTCTAAGAACATCATACAAATCAGTGATGGTTGCCAGCTCTTTCTCGCGCGCGGCTACTTGCTCATTCGTTTCCATAATATTTGCCCGTATATCGGATGCGTCCTCATAATACGCCTTTGACAAGTTCAACTGCTTCAATGCTTTTTCGTAGGCTTCTTTCAGTTGATCCAGTTGTGTTTGAATAGCTGTTAAGTCCGCTTTCTGCCTGTCTTTCAATGATTCATGCAAATCACTGACAACTTGGTTTAATGCTGAAAGTTTCTCGCTAAACTGTTGAATCGATTCTTTCAGTTTCTTCTGATCGGCTGCCGGGATTTTGGCTTCATGGTAAACTTCCTCCGATGAAAAACCGGCGTCTTCAAATGCCGCTTTAAATGCTGTCTCCGCTTTTTCACGTTTGCTGTTCGTTTCAGAGCGTTGTGTTTCGGCATTGGTCAGATTGGCTGCCGCTTTTGTCTGTTCCTCTTTTGCCTGCTGGAGCCTGGTCTGTGCGTTTTCCCACATCTTTTCCAGCCGTGATTTATGATTCGATGTTTCGTTGATTTGCTTTTCCAGTTCTGATAAAACGCGGACTTCTTCCGGAATGTGGCTGACTCTTTCGTCGTAGACAGCCTTGGCTGTTTCATATGATGTCTTTTGCTCCTGATAGTGTTTCTCGAGCTGCTCTTTCTTTGTTTCCTGCTGTTTCAACGCGTCCGTTTCCTGCGTATACGTTTCCATGTCCTGCTTGCGTTTTTCCTGCTGTTTCATTAACGCATCGACTTCTTCCTTCAACTGTTTGCCTTTTAATTCCAGCGCTTCTTTGGCAGACGGGGCTTCTTCCGGTTGAATTTGATAGTGTTTAAGCTCCTCTTGCTTTTCGTCAAGCTGGATCGTATTTGACTTCTGGGTTGTAACAGCATCACGGTAATGACGGTCGTTTTCATCCAGCTCTTTCTTTAATGCCGTTAGCTGTTCTTTTGTCACCGATCGTTCTTGGGCACCTGCTTTATTCGGATGATCGTGACTTCCGCACACCGGGCAAGCTTCACCGTCATACAGATGGGCAGCCAAAAAGCTTGCCTGATTGTGCATCCAATCCTGCTCAAATGTTTCATATTTCTGCTTTGTGTCCTGATAAGCCTTTTCTTTCGTCTGCATATCCTGATCCAGCCGTGATTGTTCTTGCTTCAGCTCGAGAAAACGCATCAATACCTTTATCTGGTCACGCATGGCGTTCAGTTTTTGCTGTTTTTCCGGTAACTGACTGACCTTCTTATCCATTTCGTTGATGTTTTTAGTTCGTTTTTCTACTGCGTCACGTTTTGCCTTCAGTTGTTTCGTCACGTTTTCCAGGTTTTGATAAGCCGCGTTCGTCTGTTTCTTTAATGTTTCCAGCTGCCGTTTGCGTTCATCGATTTCGTTTACAATCGGCAGAAATTCCTGGAGCCGGTCCAGTTGTTTGCTGACATTCTCCCGTTCAGTTTGCTTGTTTTCTTCCTGGGTGTAGGTAGCCTTGGCCTGTTCCAGCTTGGCTGTTTTCTTGTTGCTGATTGTTTTGGCGTTCTCAAGGGCGTGCGCTTTTTCTTGTTCTTCTTTCCGCCAGTCGGCTGCTTGTTTCTCATATAGTTCAATCCGGCTGGCGCGTTCAGCCGCTTCCAGCTGCCGTTCTTTCGCAGTCACGGCCGGTATTTGCGCCTGCATTTCTTTCAACTCGGCCTCCTTCTGCTCCAATTCCTGAAAGCGGTCGTTCAATGCTTTAGCTGCGTGAAATTCTGTTTGTTTTTTACCGTGGGCCGTATAGGCTTGCTCGTATGTTTGCTGGTCGATGACAATCTGATCTTGATAGAACTGAATCTCTTCATCCAGTCCGGTAATGACCTGGTTGACGTTATAATAGTCTTCAGCAAGCACCTGGAACAACGGCGAATTTTCCCGTTTCGGCAGCGTTGCTGAGATCGTTTGGATATAGTGATCACGCATTTGTTTTTCCTGCATGAAATTCCGCTGGATGCGGTCTTTCTTCTGTTTCAGCAGCTCGTTTAGTTGTTTATAGGACTCTGTCTTGAAAATTCGCCGTAAAATTGCTTCTTTATTTTCTGTTTCCGAGGTTAATAGTTTGCGAAACTCGCCTTGGGGCAGCATAACAATTTGCTTGAACTGGTCCTGTGTCAGCCCGATGATCGCCTCCAGCTTTTTATTAATTTCGGAAACCATTTGCCGGTCAACACAAGGGATTTCTTTTCCGTCCACATGTTCATAAAACTCATAGCGCTCGCCGGTGCTGGTTTTATTCCCCTGCTTAATATGCGGCAATTGACGGAAAATGCGGTAATGGCGGTCATTCAATTCAAATTCCAATTCAACAGATGTATGCGTATGATCATCGGCAAAATCACTGCGCAGCATCCGCTGGTCTTCCCTGTCCGAACCGCTGGCACTCCCGTATAAAGCAAAACAGATCCCGTCAAAAATGGTTGTTTTGCCTGCACCGGTGTTTCCGGAAATGACAAACAGATTGTTCTGCTCAAGTTTTGTAAAGTCGATCGTTTCCGTTGTTTTATATGGACCGAATGCCGTCATCGTTAATGTCAATGGTTTCAACGTGCCTTCTCCCCTTCCATGCCTTTCAGAGGTTACCTTGATACCGGTTCCTTATCCTGTCCGGACGCAACCGTTTCCCGCTCATCTTTTAACAGGTCATTTAGAACTTCCTGGAAAATCGATGCTGTTTCCTCAGTCGCATCTATTCCTTTCACTTCCTTATAAAAGGCTTTAAAAAGTTCCATGTCACTCATTTTGCTGCGGTCCACTGTTTGCTTATTATGTGATGTCGTAGCGGCGAAGCCATCGTTTTGACGTTCAACGTGCATCGCGTTTGGATAAACCGATCTGATGCGTTCCATTGGTGACAAAACCGGTGTCTCATCCAGCAACCGGACAAACACATAATCATCATTGACCGGATGCGTCAATAAGTCATCCAGCATCGCTTCGACCGTGCGAATATCCCGTTTTGGCGTAAGCGAACGCTTTTCGATCGACACATTCCCGCTGGCATCCATTTCAACAATCGAAAAACCTTTTTGATGATGTTCTTCAGATATGGAATATTTTAGGACGGACCCGGAATACCGGACAGTTTCATTATCAACGTGATGACTCTGGTGCAAGTGGCCGAGTGCTGTATAATGGAAAGGTGAAAAGTGACGGGCATCCACATACTCCGCGCCGCCGATAGAAAGCGGGCGCTCCGAATCACTTGTATTTTCTTTCTCCTTACCAAACGGTGTAACAAACGCATGGCCTATGTAAACATGGCGTGCCTCCGGATCCATTTGCCCGCGGAGATGTTCCACAACCCCGGCAGCCGCGTCATTATGCGTCCGGATCGTGTCATCTTCCAATGTGGTCCGAACAACACTCGGGTCGCAGTATGGCATCAGGTGAAAATGCACCGGTCCATGTGCGTCATTTAAAATAACCGGCTCCTGGACCCCGGTAAACGTTCCAGCAATATGGAGGCCATTCTTCTTCATGATAGTGGTGCCAAAGTTGAGACGGCTCGGACTGTCATGGTTCCCCGCCACAGCCAAAACAGGCGTTTTTAACTCAAGCACGATTTTGCTCAAAACCTCATCTAGCAAATGCACTGCTTCAGTCGGCGGCACCGCCCGGTCATAAAGATCACCGGCAATTATCACGGCATCGGGTCGTTCGTCTTCGATGGCTTTTGTGAATTGCTCCAACACGTAACGTTGATCCTCCGTCATGTAAACGCCCTGGACGAGTTTTCCCAAATGCCAATCCGCTGTATGGAATAATTTCATAGGCTTGTCTCCTTTCCGATCGATTCTCTCAATCTATTATAGTATAAAATGATCTCGTAGTGTGAATCCTTTTCAGGAGAGAGTTTACAAATGAACCATACAATATTTTTTTGGAACATACACATATGATTGATTGAGACACTTCGCGGATATGACAGAAAACTTGTTGCCTTAGAAAACAGCTAAAGAGGATATCAGCCCAGGGAGGATTTGAATCCCCAATTTCATTTCAGTGAGCTAATTAATCTACATGATCAGGAAAAGGCAACTCTTAATTTAAACATTTTAGATGGACATAAAGTTAAAGTTGTAATCTTTCATGGTCTAGAGCAATCCGCGATTTATAACGGGGAGTAAAATAATATCTGGTGGTACGCTTTATGTGGAGAATATAGCCCACATAAACGAGTCATTCTGTCGAACAGGACTTCTGGAAACTGAAATCTACACCATCTCTTTGTCTTATGAACCAGTTGTTTGGAAGAACGCATTCAAGCACATATACTGCTATACTGGCCGCGTATTATTACTGATTCAAATTGCCAGCATGACAATCATGGTCGAATCTTCGACAGAATATTGGATTAAATCCATTTTAAAAAACTTTCCTCTAAAAAAGGAGACATTCATCAACGGACCGGATTGACGCATACCAGCACCTAATTATGAGGTTGATAATCATCCAAATACTTCAAATGCTTCAAAATCCTAGTTATACACCCCCTTTTGTGTCCAGAAACAACGCAAAACACTTTTCTTGTATCCTTTTGCAGTCTTTTCGTTTGCCTAGTGACTGAAAAAACAGGGTCAAATCCCCCTTGTCACCACGTTAATTATTGCGTAGCGGAGATCAGACCCTAATGAATCGAAAGTCCTTTTCGTAGGCTGTTGCCAATTGTGCAAGCTTTTTCGGCAGATTTGATTAGTTTGTTTTTATATTCATCTGAAAAATACTCAGGAAGTGTTACATCTCCATCTTCCATACATTTTTCAAACCTCGAGGGGCTATCACTCGCTTTGATCGCCTGAACATCAACGGAAACTTCATCATCTTTCACTTCCATTCCGTCTCTTTGCACCATTTTATGAAGGGTAATGGTGATACACAAAGCTAGAGATGCTTCTAACAGTTCCTTTGGATTAAGACCAGTTAAATTAGGCTTGAAACTACCCTCTACTTGAAATCCTTTTTCATTATAAACCCCAACTCTTCCTTGCTCTTTTTTTATTATCGTCATGTTATCCCCTTCTTATTTTCTAAACACCGTTAATGCAATGTTTTCATTCGTACAAATGACAAGTTACAAAATGATCGGGCTCGATTTTCTTTCGTTTTGGGACTTCACGCTTACATATATCCATAGCAAACGGGCACCTCGTATGAAATTTACACCCAGTAGGCGGGTTTAACGGAGACGGGATTTCACCTTTTAATACGATACGTTCTCGATTACGCTCATTTTTCGTACGTGGTACTGCCGAAAATAACGCTTGTGTATAAGGGTGAAGTGGGGACGAAAACAAGTCGTCAGTCGGAGCTTCCTCCACGATTTCTCCTAAATACATCACCCCAATTCGATCAGAAATATGACGTACCACGCTAATATCATGCGTAATAAAGAGATACGCTAAATCCATTTCCGTCTGCAACTGTTTTAGGAGGTTTACCACTTGGGATTGAATGGATACATCAAGTGCTGACACGGGTTCATCACAGATCACTACTTTTGGTTCCATTACCAAAGCCCGAGCCAAACCTAGACGTTGTCTTTGTCCGCCCGAAAACTCATGCGGAAAGCGGTAATAGTGCTCAGGTCCCATTCCAACTTTATCTAAAATATCAAGTACACGCTCCCTACGTTCTTTTTGATTACCGACCCTATGGATGTGTAAAGGTTCCTCTATCGTTTTGCCTATCCGTTTCCGGGGATTTAAGGAAGAGAACGGGTCTTGAAAAACCATTTGTACATCTTTTCGAAATCGTTGAAGCTTTCTTTTAGGTACTTGAAAAATATTTTCGTTTTGATAAAAGACTTCGCCGTCCGTTGGCTCTGTCAAGCGCAAAATGGCCCTTCCTGTGGTGCTTTTTCCACTTCCGGATTCTCCCACCAATCCATATGTCTCTCCTTCCACTAACCGGAAAGAGACGTCATTCACTGCTTTAACTTGACCTTTTACTCCCCCTAGGCGCCCCCATTGACCAGTAACAGAAAAGTACTTTTTCACATGTTGAACCGAGAGAAGGGGTTCTTTTTGTTTATTCTCATGAAGGGACATGATTATCCTCCTCTTCTCGATTAATTTTTTCATAATGCCAACAACGAATCTTTTGTTTCCCTTCAAGACTCCTTAATTCAGGTGCCTTTTCTCTGCATAAATCATCCGCAAATGGACAGCGTGAGGCAAAACGACACCCCTTAGGAACGTTATCTAATGAAGGTACCGTCCCTTCGATGACATGAAGGAACTCTGTTCGGTCACCATCTAGCTGCGGAATCGATTTCATTAACCCTTTCGTATACGGGTGTAATGGGTTTGAAAATAGACTTTCTGTATCGGTTTCCTCAATAATTTGTCCAAGATACATTACGACAACCCGCGTACAAATTTCTGATACCACACCTAAATCATGGGTAATGAAAATAACGCCCATTCCTAATTGTTGATTC
The DNA here is from genome assembly GCF_042679865.1 of Lentibacillus salinarum. Taxonomy (NCBI): domain Bacteria; kingdom Bacillati; phylum Bacillota; class Bacilli; order Caryophanales; family Bacillaceae; genus Lentibacillus; species Lentibacillus salinarum. The sequence continues at coordinate 58,518 of NZ_JBHTNH010000001.1, forward strand.
AGCTCTTCAATAAGGTCTAATATTTGTGCCTGAATCGTTACATCTAATGCGGTAGTAGGCTCATCTGCAATTAATAACTTAGGTTGACAAGAGAGTGCTATGGCAATGAGGACGCGCTGTTGCATCCCCCCTGACAGCTGGTGGGGATATTCATTCACACGCTTCTCGGGCTCAGGGATGCCTGTAATCCGCAACATTTCAATCGCTTTTCTGTGAGCATCTTTTTTAGAAATAGTCTGGTGTAGCAAAATCGCCTCTTTTATTTGGTCACCAATTGTATAGACCGGATTCAACGAACTGAGTGGATCCTGGAAAATCATCGAGATATCATTTCCGCGGATTGTTTGCATCTTTGCTTTAGGTAAATCTAAGAGGTTCGTGCCACTAAAATGAATGGCACCCTCATGCTCGGTAGTATACGTTTCATCAAATAATCGCATGATAGACTGAGACATAACGCTTTTTCCACATCCAGATTCTCCCACGACCCCAAGAATCTCGCCTTCATCCACATCAAAGCTTACCCCATCTACGGCAGTCACGCGCCCCTTCTCTGAGTGAAAATGGGTTTTTAAATCCTTCACTTCCAAAAGAGGTTGTTGTTCCATGATGTCCCCCCTCATTTATCTATCTTCTTCCTTAATTTTTTATTTTTACTCGTAGCATGTGGATCGATAAAATCTCGTAATCCATCACCTAGTAGATTTAAACCTAATACCGACAGGGCAATGACAAAACCAGGAAAGACGACCATCCACCATGCCTTGAAAACAACTAACTTCCCAGCAAATAAAATGTTTCCCCAACTTGGATCCGGAGCTGGAACACCGGCACCTAAAAAACTAAGGGCGGCTTCAGATATAATGGTCTCGGCAAATACAAAAGTTGCTTGCACCACCAATGGCGAAATCGTATTCGGAGCAATATGACCCCAGATAATTCGGAAGCTGATTGCCCCCTGGACACGCATTGCTTCAATGTACATTTGCTCTCGGACAACTAAAGCAGAAGAACGAACAACACGCGCAATGTTGGGCGTAAAAACAATACTTAAAGCGATGATAACATTGAGCACAGACGGTCCGAGAGCTGCCATTAATGCAATCGCCAGAAGGATTCCAGGAATAGCCATGAGTCCGTCACAAATCCGCATCAATATATGATCCAAAAATGTGTAATAACTAGCATAAAGTCCAATAATCATCCCGAAGACCGATGAAATAATCGTAACCGCCAACCCGACACCCATCGAAACTTGAGCCCCATAAACAATACGGGTTAACAGGTCTCGCCCATAGTCATCTGTCCCTAATATATGGTCTCCACTAGGTGCTTGCAGTCGTTCCGTTACAACCATCCCATATGGGTCATATGGCATGAGGAATGGGCCAATAAACGCAACTAATGTTAGGAAAAGAAAAATAGCAGAGCCAGTCACAAGTAATTTATTATTAAAAAATCGTTTGTTATTTAGTTGACGTTGTTCTTTTTTTAGATTAGATTTAATCGTTTGAAAGTCATCCGTTTTGTTTGCTGCTTCCATCCCTAACCCCCCTCTTTACTTACGCTCCAGCCGTACCCTGGGATCAATCACACCGTAAAGTAAATCAACAATGAGATTGACAAAAACATAAATCAACGTAACGAATAAAACGACCCCTTGTATGACGGCAAAATCTCGCCGTTCAACGGAATTAATAATTAATTGACCGATACCAGGAATATTAAATATCGTTTCAACGACTACTGCTCCTGCTACCAATGTCCCAAACGACTGACCGATTATTGTAAGAATGGGAAGAAAGGCATTGCGAAGTGCATGTTTAAAAACGAGTTTGAACTCCTTGACACCTTTAGAACGTACAGATTTAATATAGTTTGTATTTAAAACGTCCAACATTGAAGATCGCGTCATCCGAACGACAAGAGCAGCTTGGATAGCCCCTAATGAAATGGCCGGCATGATTAAATATTGAAAATGTGCCCATAGCCCTTCATTTAGTGGTTCATACCCAGCGACAGGTAACCATTGTAACTGAACGCCAAAAAGCAGCATGAATAATAATCCCAGTAGAAAGCTTGGAACAGCCATTCCCAATAACGTAGCTACCATCAACGATTGATCTGTAACAGATCCTCTTTTATAGGCAGCTAAGATCCCAACCGGAATCGCGATGATTAAAGCTATGATTTCCGCTAAAATAGCAAGGGAAAGTGTTGGGCCTAAATGACTTAAAATCGCCTCCGTAACAGGCTCATCCATAAAATAGGACGTCCCAAAATCTCCTTGAAGTACACCACTGATCCAATTGATATATTGCTGGTGGATTGGCAGATTTAGTCCCATTTCTTCACTTAACGCTTCAACCTGTTCCTCTGTTGCTTCTAATCCTAAAATGACAGCAGCTGGATTACCAGGCGTTAAATGTACAATCAAAAAAATAGCTAAGGAAACAATAAATAGTACGGGAATTAGCGAAACGATTCGTTTAACGATATAGGCCAGCAAAGGAGACCCCCTCCTTTTTGACTATCAAAGTTTGTAGTTCTACAGACGATATGGTAGATTCTTGTTTTCGCATGATGGTTTCAGCTGATGAACGATAAGGTAATCCTCCATTGACGGTTACAATGGAGGATCTATCTCACTCAATAACCTTCGTATTCCAAATAATAGGGGCTTCGAATACATCAAAATCTTCAAGTTTATCTGATGTAGCAACGAGACTATTATAGTGACCAATGACAGTTGAAGATAGATTGTCATATAAATGACCTTGTAACGTTTTCCAATGTTCACTTGCTTCCTCGTCTGACTCCGCTCCTCTTATTTTTTCAAGTAATTCCGTTACCTTTTCGTCCTCTAAGCCTGCCCAGTCAGACGTTACAGCTAACAACTGTGGTGGTGTTAAGTTATATCCATTACTTGTTATAAAGATGTCCCATTGCTCTGGATCATTTTTCCGCTCTAAGAAAGTCGGAAAATCAAAGTTTGCAACTTCCACGTTCATCCCTAACTGTCTTAATTGTTCTTGAACCACGATGGTTGCGTCGTACATTTCCGCGTAGTCACTTGTGGTTAGTAACGTTATTTCTTCCCCATTATATCCCGTTTCTTCTAACATCGTCTTAGACTTTTCCAAATCACCTTGGTTATAGGTGCTACTACCTGCATCTGTTTGCCATTGCGTCTGATCAGGATTCATGTAACCTGGATCTAAGGAAAAGAGTTCTTCATCCACATAGCTTGCCAACATAATTTCATCCATATTTAATGCCGTATTAACCACTTGTCTCATCTCAACATTAGCGAGTGGCCCTTCATTGGTGTTAAAGAACATCGTAAGGGTACCCCCAGCATATGGATGTACGTTAACGTTGTCCATAGTATTTAATTGTTCATAGTTTTCAATAGGAACATTGTCAACAATATCATATTCACCTGTTTGAATCCCGGAAATTCGGGTCGAATGGTCGGTTACAAAATGATAATAAACATCATTTACAAATGCTTCTTTCTTACCGGCAAATCCACTTGATTCTTGCTCAAGAGCTTGATAATCTTCATATTTTACCAGGTGTATGTATTGGTCTTGCTTCCACTCTTCCAATTTAAATGGTCCCGTACCGATATATTCGGAAACGCCTTCAGAATCAGCTGATTCAATAACTTCTTTCGGCATAATCGCCGGGAATTGCGTTTGGGCCGCCATAATGGTCAAAACATCAGATGAGCTTTCTTCTAAGTTCAGAACGACTGTATAAGTATCCTCCTCTTCAAAGTTAGCATCGCTTAGCAGATTATTCGCGCGCGAGGATACTTCTAACCAACGATTCATTGAAGCCACGACATCCTCGGCGTTCATTTCTTCACCATTATGGAATTGGACGCCTTCTCTTAAATTGAAAGTATATGTTTTTCCATCTTCACTAACATCAATTGATTCAGCTAACATTGGAACGGTTTCATAATCCTCATTTAACGTAACAAGGGTTTCAAACACATTTCCTCCTATGTCAAGGGCTACTTGCGACACAGTCATTGCTGAATCAAGTGTTGGTGGTTGGGCCGTTACAGCTATATCCATTTCATCCTCATAGTTATGGTTACTTTCAGATGCTTCTTCTGAGCTATCGGTATCTGTTTCACTACTGTTACTGCAGCCAATAAACGAAGCAGCGACAATCATTAATAAAATAAGTGCGCTTATATGTTTTAATTTCACGAAAAAATTCCTCCCCCACATAAAAATCTTATTTTCCTATAACCTGCCTTTTATAACCACTTGTCTCAAAACCCAACCTAATTGATATATTTTATAGGATATGTTGGATATTATCACTACATACGAATATTGTCAATCAATTGGATCAAGACTTTAACATAAAAATACTTAACTTTTTACTCCAAAATTTGGTGGGGGGATTTCAGTTATACCATTCTAGCCAATTAAAAAGCTGCAAACCTCTTCATAAGGCTTACAGCTCTTCATACCACTTGCAGTCTAATCCCATTCAAACGGCGTCTCCTGATAAACATAATAGTTCAGCCAGTTGGAAAATAACAAATGGCTGTGTGAACGCCATCTGTGAGGTGGCCGCTCATTGATATCATCATTTGGAAAATAGTTTTCCGGTATGGGCGTATCCACTCCTCTTTCATGGTCACGTTCATATTCCTCGGCAAGGGTCGTGGCATCGTATTCCAGATGGCCGGTGATCATGATGTTTTTGGCATCGTTGGACATGATGATAAACGGTGCACCTTGTTCGGAGACAGACAACAGCGTCAAATCCGGATTGGCCTCGATTGCCTCTCGTGATACACTGGTAAACCGTGAGTGCGGGGCATGGAAAATGTCATCAAACCCGCGCACAAGTTTGACGGTTGGGTCAGCAATTTGATGTTCATAAATGCCAAAACACTTTCCAGGGAGTTCATATTTTCGAACCCCATAATGATAATACAGACCCGCCTGGGCTCCCCAGCATATATGTAAGGTGGACGTGACATTCGCGGCAGCCCAGTCCATAATTGTCGTCAGTTCATCCCAGTAGGTGACATCCTCAAACGCTATCTGTTCGACTGGTGCTCCTGTTATGATCAGCCCGTCAAAACGCCGATTTTTGACCTCTTCAAACGTTGTATAAAAATTATCCAGGTGATGTGGACTCACATGTGTCGGCCGGTGTGTCGCCGTCCGGAGAAAACTGATATTAACCTGCAGCGGCGTGTTCCCCAGCAGACGCAGCAGTTGCAGTTCCGTGCGTTCTTTTTCCGGCATCAGATTTAAGATCAATATATTAAGAGGACGGATATCCTGCGTCTGGGCTCTGTCCTCATCCATAACAAAAATTTTCTCCTGTTTTAAGGCATCACTGGCAGGCAATTCTTTTGACACATTAATTGGCAACTGACATCACTCCTTTTTTAAAAGATAAGAAAGTATAAAATTTTGGACGATATTTTCAATGCCGAAATCGGCTAACTCGCCGATTTCTTCCAATCCGACTTCTGACCTCTGGCATCTGAAAAGACGCGTCAGCGTTTTTTCTTAGATGAATACTTACCATTATAGAACCGATTGACAGGCATGGCAACCATCTGACAGAAAAATTAATACAGACGTGACATCGTGGATTAAAACGTTTTCCGTCCATAACGTGACATGATACCCTATAAGCAGAAAAACAATGCAGGGAGTGGACAGCGTATGAGCAAGATCATTCGAATGCTTGATAGCAGTGATACTACGCATTTCGAAGCGATGGATACAGGTATTGAGTTTGACTATATCCCCCATATATTTGACAAGCTCACGACGGGAGATAACCGATTATACGGTTTATTTCTTGACGGACAAATGGTCAGCATGAGCGGGTATTCCATTTATTCGAGCCGTTACGCCATGCTTGGACGGTTACGGAGCGACCGGCGTTTCAATGGGTATGGCTATGCCACGGAATTAATGGCTTATGTGATGAATGAAGCATTTAAGCCCGGTAGCATTCATTGGGTAGGAGCGAATACGGAAGAAGATAATCTGCCGGCACAGCGGGTGCTGGAAAGAATCGGCTTGACACCCTATGTCACATTACATGGGGCGCTCACAAAAGATCCGTCTACGTTTGAATCAGGTGCTCATCCGTGGCAACCTATCACTGATCTGGCGCGCAAACGGGAATGGGTGGACAAGTATTACGCCCAAACCGGCGCTGTTTTCCCGTATGAGTGCTATTACCCATTTCCCGGGTCAACCGATTTGTTTCAAGACGACGATTTAAAGCAGTGGTCTTTTTATGAAAATGCGTCCCAAACACGGTTTCTAATCACCAAGTACGACCAGAAAAAGCATCATTATTTGCATGCTGTCTATCCGTGGCACGATATCGCGTTACAGCCAGGATTGTGGGAAACGATTGCCCGGGATTACTGGGAGCTCAAGCAGAAGACAGACGACGACACATACATATGGATGGATTTAACCAGGGAAGAGGCACAGACGCTTCCAGCCGGCCATCCATTTGAGCTGCCTTCCCCATGGGTGTTATACGGAATAAACAGGGTAACGTGGAAGGGGAAAGCAAATAGTGCTGGCATGATTGGATAACCTTCAAAGAGGCTGAGAAAAAGATCAACAATACACTCCTTTGAGTGGAGGAAATATGCGTAGACTCCTGCGGGAGGAAAGGCTAGGTGAGACCCCGCAGTGCGACGAGCGAAACATCCACCGAGTACACTGCGAGTTGCGAGGAGTGCTGCTTCACCGTAAACACTTGCAACACGACGAGCACAAAGCAAAGCTTCACCGAGTACGCTTCAACCTGCGAGGAGTGCCGCTTCTCCGAGAAACTTGCAACACGACGAGCACAAAGCAAAGCTTCACCGAGTACGCTTCAACCTGCGAGGAGTGCCGCTTCTCCGAGAAACTTGCAACACGACGAGCACAAAGCAAAGCTTCACCGAGTACGCTTCAACCTGCGAGGAGTGCCGCTTCTCCGAGAAACTTGCAACACGACGAGCACCCAGCACGAGGAGGCTCACCAGCCGCCCACGGAAAGCGACGAGCGAAACATCCACCGAGTAGGCTGCGAGTTGCGAGGAGTGCCGCTTCATCGAAAAAATTGCAACACGACGAGCACAAAGCAAAGCTTCACCGAGTACGCTTCAACCTGCGAGGAGTGCCGCTTCTCCGAGAAACTTGCAACACGACGAGCACCAAGTATATTTCCGGGCGGGGTATATTATCATTTTAGTTATGTCCCAACCTCGTTTTGTCTAAACAATGGTTTCACTCCTGGGAACTGGATGGAAATAGAGTATAGGACCATGAGTACAGAAAGTCAACCGCGAAAACAATTCCCCAAACCATCCCGATGCCGTAAACCGTTTCATTGGCATACGGTGAATCGATTGCAGTACCGGATTCGATCCATGATAAATCCGTCAAGTACCCCAGCATTTCTTCAAGACTGTCCGTTCCGTAAGTCCAAAATATGCCCTGTACCACCGCAAATACGATTAAATGCGCCATCGAACTCCAGCGGTACTTCCTCGCTATAACCTTAGGATCTTTATTCCTTTCCATGATGCGATAGTCTTTCTCAGTTAACAGTTCCACTCCGCGCCACCGGCCAATTGTTTTCCGCATCCACCGGTCCAGTTTCATAAAATCAAAAACACCAAATGTACAGGCATAAAGGACAAAAATCGTAATGATAATTTGAAATGTTGAAACTTCTCCAGTTTCTCGGTAGATCAGAATGGCCAGCAAAGCTTCAATTGCAAGCAGGATAAGAAAAGCAAGTAAAAACATCAGGCTCAGCTGCCGCTTGCTCAACAGATAACGGACAACACCAAAAAGCAGCAATGCCACCATGGATAACACTTCAGCTATCACAAAAATCTCCCATTGGTAATCAATGATCAGCTTCATCAATCCGTCCCCCACAATTAATCTATCCTCAGTTTCCACATGTTTATGTCAAAAGTCAATGAATTTTTTAGATATAGAGGGATTTCGAATCAGTAAAAAGCCCGGGCTATGGTTGCCTCACCATAACCCGGACTTTGCAGTTTTTGTGATTTACTCCGTCAGCAGTGGATAATAGCCTTCTTCATTATGTGTTTCTGTTCCGACAAGTGGCGGATTGAACACACAGACCATGCGCATTTGCGTTTTGGCACGCAAAATATGTTTATCATGCTCATCCAAAAGATACATCGTGCCGGCCTGGATATCATACATGTCACCGGTTTCCACCTTTTCGATGGTACCTTCCCCTTCGATACAGTAAACCGCTTCGATGTGGTTTTTATACCAGAAATAATTTTCTGTACCGGCTTTAATGATCGTGTCGTTCATGCTGAAGCCGACACCATCTTTTTTTAGGATAAATCGGCGGCTTGACCAATTTTCGCCAGAAGTTTCGTCTTCTGTCCCAATCAAATTTTCAAGTGATTTTACAATCATTTGCTGTCCCTTCCTTCTTTTTGTCTGCTTTATTGATTAGCCAAGTGCTGCTTTAATACTTTCATCCAAAATTGCGAGTCCTTGTTTGATACCTTCTTTATCTATCATAAGTGGAGGGAGAAATTTGACAACTTCATCATTCGGACCGGATGTTTCAACAATCAGACCGCGCTGGAACGCTTCCGCACAAATGTCATCCGTCAGCTCGGGTTTTTCGACGGCGATGCCCTGCATCAGACCTCTGCCGCGGTGATGGGCTTCAAGTTCGGGATATTTGTCAATAATGGCTTGTGCGCCTTTGTGCAACAGCTTGCCCTTTTCCTGGATTGATTGGCTAAAGTCCGCTGTTTCCCAGTAAGCGAGCGCTTCTGTTGCCGCAACGAATGCCAGGTTATTTCCACGGAACGTACCATTGTGCTCGCCCGGACCCCACTGATCATATTCCGACTTGATCAACGTGAGTGCCATTGGCAGACCGGCGCCGCCGATTGATTTGGAAAGACAGACGATGTCCGGATCGATTTCAGCCGGCTCAAAGCTGAAAAATGTACCGGTTCTGCCGCACCCTGCCTGGATATCATCGACAATCAGCAAAATGTCCCAACGTTTACACAGGTTATCCACTTTTTTCAGCCATTCCATGCTGGCTGCGTTAATACCGCCTTCACCCTGAACCGTTTCCAGAATAATCGCTGCCGGCAGGGCAACACCGCTTCCTCTGTCTTCCAAAAACCGTTCCAGATAAACGATCGTATCCTGGTTTTCCACGTAATCGTCAAATGGCATGGATACGGAATGATGTAGTGGAACACCTGCGCCATGTCGCTTGAACGAATTGGCCGTTACGGAGAGTGAACCAATTGTCATACCGTGAAACGCGTTCGTAAAGCTGATAACCGTATCACGGCCGGTTACTTTTCGGGCGATTTTCAAGGCACTTTCCACCGCGTTTGTTCCGGTAGGCCCCGGAAACATCACTTTATAATCAAGGTTTCGGGGTTCAAGGATGACGTCCTTAAACCGTTCAAGAAACGTCTTTCTTGACGTCGTTCCCATGTCAAGGCTATGAAGGATGCCGTTATTCCGGATGTAATCAATCATTTTTTCCTGCATGATGTCGTCATTATGGCCATAATTGAGTCCACCGGCACCTGCAAAGAAATCAATATATTCGTTTCCATCAGTATCCCAAATTTTATATCCCTTAGCTTTTTCAAAAACGGTTGGCCAGCCACGGCTGTAACTTCTCACGGTTGATTCCAGTTCCTCAAATGTTTTCATTTTGTTATCTTCAATAACTGTTGTTGTCACCATTTCACCCTTCCACTAGAATTTTTTCTTTTTGAACAGGTCCAATCTTAAACAATCGTTCATCTTCATGACCTTCTTTTGGAAAATCATTCGATGTAAAATAGTCATGAATCACACATTTGGTACGCAGCTTTTTCGCAAGTCCTTTAAACAGTTGCTGTGATGCTATATTTGACGGAGACACCGTCGCCTCCACATAATTGACATCTTCACAGCCCTCACGTTTGAGCAGCTGATATAGCATGCGTGTTGCCAACCCATTACCACGCTCTGATTCATCAACAGCCACTTGCCAGATAAATAGTGTGTCCGGCTGATCAGGATGGATAAATCCTGAAATGAAGCCTACAATTTCCCCCTCGTTTTCCACGACAATCGATGTTTCGGAAAAAATTTCACACCACATCAGGTAGCTGTAAGATGAATTAAGATCCAGAACGCCGGTATGCTTAATCAATTCCCACACGTCTGCTCCATCATCTTTTGTGGGCTTGCGAAACCCCAAATCGTCGTCTTCCGTTTCTTTCGTCTTCGTCATGACTTGATTACCGCTGTTTAAGATGATTCCACCTCCAAAGGTTTTTGTAAAAGCATTCTTTTTAAGAATAAAGTGAATAATTCTATTCGTCAAAACGAATTAAACACGGTCACGTTTGTTTAAACATGTTCAAGTATCGTCTGCGTAAAATAAACGGCCTTAAAGTAAAAAAAGCTTCCATATAATTGCAAATAAGCAGGTGTTTCAAAATATGAGCCGATTTGCCGGCCTTTGAAAAGACAAGCGGTGTGCGCTTGTCTTCACATTCCCATGGGTTATAAAATTTTATTTAAAAATTCTTGTGTGCGCTCCGACTGTGGATTGGAAAAGAGTTGATCCGGTACACCTTCTTCAACGATCACACCTTCGTCCATAAACAAGACCCTGTCCCCCACTTCACGGGCAAATCCCATCTCATGGGTGACGACAAACATCGTCATGCCCTCATTGGCCAGCTGTTTCATGACGGCCAGCACCTCGCCGACTAATTCAGGGTCCAGTGCTGATGTCGGTTCGTCAAACAGCATCATCTTCGGCTCCATTGCCAGCGCACGGGCAATCGCCACCCGTTGCTGCTGTCCTCCCGACAATTGCTGCGGATACTGGTCAGCTTTATCTGCCAGACCGACTTTTTCCAACAATTTGAGACAACGCGCGCGCGCTTCGAGGTTACTAAGTTTACGCACTTTCTGTGGCGCAAGCATCAGGTTTTCGATCACTTTTTTGTGTGGAAAAAGATTAAATTGCTGAAAGACCATCCCCACTTCTGTCCGCACCATATTGATATCTGTTTTCGGATCATTTATATGATAGCCGTCGACAATCACCTCACCGCTTGTAATCGGTTCCAGCATATTTAAACAGCGCAGGAATGTGCTTTTACCAGATCCACTCGGGCCGATCACACAAATAACCTCTGACGGCTGAATCGTACAATCGATCCCTTTCAATACCTCTGTGTCCCCGAAGCGTTTGTGCAAATCGTTCACTTCAATCATTGAATATCCAATCTCCTTTCCATCCGCTGCAGAATGACGGACAATGTCAATGTGATCACCAGATAGAAGACAGCAACCGTTGTGTAGATTTCAACGGCATTAAAATGGTTGGCTGCAATTAGGCGCCCCTGGAAAATTAATTCGGGAACGAGTATGACCGATAACAGCGAGGTATCCTTGATACTGATGATAAACTGGTTGCCAAGCGGCGGAATCATCCGCTTGAATGCCTGGGGCCAGATAATATAACGCATAGCTTGTCCATGATTCAACCCGAGCGAGCGGCCTGCTTCCATTTGCCCTTTATCGATTGACTGAACGGCACCACGCACAATTTCCGCGATATAGGCACCTGAGTTTAAGGCAATCACAATAATACCGGCCGTTATCGATTCAAGCTCAAAGCCAATAATAAGCGGAAGGGCATAATAAATCCATATAGCCTGTACCAGAACCGGTGTGCCCCGTATGACTTCGATGTATACTGTGGAAATGGCGTGAATGAATTTATTTCTGGCGACCCGCCCCATCCCGAATATGCCGCCTAAAATAAATCCGATTACAAGCCCGACAACAGAGATTAATAATGTATAAAGTAAACCCGTCAGAAGCTGCGGTAAAAAATCGACAACACCTGCCCAATTAAATCTCCCAATCATTTGACCACCTCTTTGGAAAACTTGGCTTAACGCCTTTTTTGTGACGAAACCCCTTGTCGCCTTTATGCAGATAGACGTTCCCCACTACCAAATAAGAAGAACTAAGACCTATCAATACTGATGGCGACGATAAGCCTTAGTTCTTTTCGGTTTTTGGATTATCAGACGTTTTCTTGACTCATGTTATTCGGGTTTTTTGCCAAACCATTTTTCATAAATCTCGTCGTATGTTCCATTATCCCTCATCTCAGCTAGGGCATCATTGATGGCGGCCACCAGTTCTTCCTGGTCTTTAGCAATAGCGATGCCATAGTCCTCAGCCTGATATAAGTCCCCTACAACTTTAAGCCCGTCACCTGTCGTCTGAATATAGTAGTTTACGTTCGGGGCATCATACAAAACAGCATCATCACTTCCGTTTTCAACAGCCAAATAAGCCTGGTCGAGCTGTTCATAAGGGCTCGCTTCGGCATCGTCAATATTTTCGTCGATGTATGCCGCACTTGTGGAACCAAGCCGGGTAGCGATCGATTTTCCTGCGAGGTCTTCAATACCATTAATATCATCGTTGTCGCTTGGTACCCCAATTGCCAGACCCGACTCATAATAAGGATCGCTGTAATCGATCTTCTCTTTGCGATCCTCGGTAATACTAATGCCGGCGATCGCAATATCAAACGATCCTGTCTGCAATCCTGGAATAATGCCGTCAAAATTGGTCACTTCCAGCTCAATATCAAATCCCGCCTCATCAGCAACAGCGTTGATTAAGTCAATATCAAACCCAACATATTCGCCATCTTCTTCAAACTCAAATGGAACAAATGATGAATCGGTGGCCACCGTATACGTATCCGCCAATTCACCATCACCTGACCCTTCCGCCTCGTCAGATCCACAGGCTGCCAGCAGGCTGACCAGGCCTATCAGAAGTATGGTAACACCCATCAATTTCCAATATTTTCTATTCAATGCATTTCCCCCTCTGAATTTTGATAATTTAAAAATAATAATACCAATCGATACTGAATTTAGATAATTTGTCCAAACTGATTTTTTTGTGCTTTGAATGGTAAAAGCCTGTTTATAGGTATCTATACAAGCCTATGTTAGGGGTTGCGCTAAAATGCTAATGATTTGATAAGCGGTGGGAAAAATATGATACTCGGGACAGTAGAAGCCGGCCGCAAAAATGATCCGGCCGTTCTGATCAAACAACACAAAATGACACCGTGTCACATTCATATGACATGCTACCGATTCGCCTGCGTTGTGTTATGCTCCCATACGTTTATGGCGGACGGGTCCGATTGATAATATGTTTTCTGTTTTGAACGTTCTTATTTTTTGGCGTGAGAAACAGAACGCTTTCACTATGTTCTTATTAATGCCGAGTACACGTATTATCCTGTGACTTGATTGATTGTCGGCGTCAAGGTAAATCATTTCAAGCTTCTGTCTGGTTTGTATAGCATTTTTGAGCAAACGATCCATGTCAGACACCCTCCCATAAGAACCTTTGTTCGCATTATACCACAAACCCATTATAAGTCAAACAAATGTTCTTATTAAATTACCCTGATCAAAAAACCGCAAACCTTCTTATACAAGGCTTGCGGTTTCTCTCATACATGATGTCCCCCTATGCTTCACCATCATTCATATCCAGAATGATCTTCCCGATGTTTTGATTATCTTCCATATGTTGGTGAGCTTCATTTGCCTCTTCAACCGGAAAGGTACGGTCAATAATCGGACGGATTCTTCCCTGCTTAAAATAGTCTGTGACAACGCCGGCAAATTCCTTGCTCAACGCCGCCTTATAGGCATCACTTCTTGGTGTCAGCAATGTCCCTGTCAACTGTATGTACTTGGACATGATCGACATTAAATTAACCTTCGACAGTTCACTGCCGCCAAGCACCCCAATCAGAACCCACCGGCCGGCTTGTTTGATGCTTGCCAAATTCATGTCCCAGTAATCAGCACCAATAAAATCAAGAATCAGATCCACACCCTGTCCATCTGTTGCTTGCCGGACTTCCCCATCAAACGACTGTTCTTTATAATTGATGAGAATATCGGCTCCCAGGTCACGGCAAACTTGCAATTTTCGTTCCGATCCGGCCGTCACAATCACCTTCGCATCACGAAGCTGTTTGGCCAATTGAATGGCAGCCGTTCCGACACCACTCGCCCCCGCATGGATTAAAACCGTCTCCTGGTGCTGTAATTGACCAATCCAAAATAAGGTTTGATAGGCTGTCAGAAACACTTCCGGAATAGCAGCCCCTTCCGCAAACGATAATGCTTCAGGGATTTTCATCGCTCGGTCAACCGGCATCACCGCGTATTCGGCATACCCGCCGCTGTTAACAAGCCCCATCACTCTGTCACCGACCGCAAACGACTGGCTGTCATTTGCATCCACAACCGTGCCAGCCACTTCAACGCCCAAAATCGGGTTCACAGCATAGCCCGATCTACCTTTCCTGTTCAGAATATCTGTCCGATTCACCGCGGCATGATGAACCTTGATCAGCAAATCGTCGTGTCCCATTTCAGGTTTTGGCATATCATCCAGGACCAGCTCGTTTCGATTGTCCGTTTGTTTAACGACAACACCTTTCATGCAAATCCCCCCATTACATTTTCACTATGGGTATAGCGTGACATATCAACTTCAGCCAATCAATCATACGTACTTAATAACAACAAAATCATTCGTCGCTACCACTGTCCTCTTCTGAATCTCCTTTTTCTTCCCCATTCGTTTGCACATCGTCAAGGTCAAGCCAGGAGAGCATTTCGTGGACGACCGTATTGATTTTGTCATCCACCATATCACTGCCGTATTTAATTTTCGCGCGTTCAATCTTGTCGAGAACATCATCCTGAAAATGAATCACCGGATCATCCGCTTCCAAATTGTTGAACAAGTCTAGGATGTCATCCAATGCTTTATCAAACCGTTTTGTTTCCAATTCAGTCGCCTTCATTGTCATCACCCGTTTATAGCGTCTCCAAGCAGACGAAATAAATGAGTATTTCCAGCGCGCAGCATTAACGTTGTGTTCGTTGATAAATAAGCCGGAAATACTGATAAAATGACAAAACGCGCTGATCAAGGATTCTTAAGTGAAATGGGATTGGAACGCTTTTAGTGAAGCTATATTAATAATAAAAAGCCGTCAATCCTTTTTAGCAGATTAACGGCTTCTCATCTAGGCATATTTATCTTATATATCATACGACAACTTCCTTAAACGTTTTATACTTTACCAGCTTGCTTTTTTCAAACCCGGAACTTGACCTTTATACGCAAATTCCCGTAAACAAATCCGGCAAAGTTTAAATTTGCGATATACCGAATGCGGTCTGCCGCAATGCTCACAGCGCGTATATTCACGCACAGCAAATTTTTGATGTTTGTACTGTGATGTCTTTGCTTTTGTCGCCATGTTTAACCCTCCCTATAAGAAGATAGAAGAAAATCATAGCAGATTCAACAGTGGCCTTTCAAATGTAACTTTTTCCATGGGCTTTCCCCCGTCTTAACCCACAAAAAGCCTGCCAGTTCTGCATGCAAACTGACGGCTTTGAAACGCTTATTTCAACTTATTCACATATTGACGCTTATCATCGGCCATACCTGTCAGACAAATGTCGGCAGGGTCACGATCGATATCCAGTTCAACCGTTGATCCGTCCGTCGGCAGCGTCTCTTCAAAAATCGTTTCATATTCCGGAACTGTTATCTCGGTCCGGGACGAAAACAGCCGATGGTGCTGTTCAACATACAGGTGCTCCTGATAACCTGGCTGCAATAGACCGGTAAAGAACTCACCTACTGCGCCCGATCCGTAACTGTACATACCAATTCTATCGCCCGCTTTCAGATCATCCGTCTGTTCAAGCAGTGACAGTAAACTCAAATACAATGAACCGGTATAAATGTTGCCGACATCCCGATTATATTCTGTACTTTGTTTATAGTTTGCCAACAGCCGCTCCTGCACATCATCCGTTCCGTCATCCAAAATGGTTTTCAGTGCTTTATAGCCCATCTTTGTGTAAGGCAAGTGATAGCACATCGCGGCAAAGTCATTCAATTCCATACCGGTTTTTGCTTTATATTGTTCCCACACGTTGGAAAAGAATGCGATGTATTGCTCATTGGACAATTTACCATCCGCGAAAGCCTTGTCCGAATACACCGGGCGCCAAAAGTCCATAATATCGGACGTGAAATAGACACTTTGATCCTCGAGAGCCATGATGTGAGGGTCGGCGCTGATCAGTAATGCCACCGCGCCAGCGCCCTGTGTTGCTTCACCCGATGTGTTCAAGCCATACCGCGCAATGTCGGATCCCAACACAAGCACTTTACTGTCAGGGTTCATCATAATGTGCCCTTTGGCCATTTGGATACCGGCTGTCGCGCCATAACAGGCCTGCTTCACTTCAATTGCCCGAGCATACGGATTCAGTCCCAGAAGCTCATGAACATAAACTGCTGCCGACTTGGAACTGTCAACGCCTGTCTCCGTCCCGAAAATGACAAAGTCTATCGCTTCCTTATCAGTTTCATCCACTATTTCCAACGCTGCATTGGCTGCCAGTGTTACCGCATCCTGTGTCATCGGTGGGACAGCCATTTTATCCTGACCAATGCCGATCGTAAATTTATCCGGATCCACATTCCGGCTGTCAGCCAGCTTGGTCATATCCAAATACAAATGGGGCGCGTAAAAACCTAGTTTATCAATTCCTATTTTCAACTTGTGTCACCTTTTCGTTTAAATTCTGCTCTTTATACAACTTTTTGTAAGCTACATTGTAACTGCTTCCATTCGAAAATTCTATTATAACATAATGTAAAATAAGCGAAACGATTTTTTCTACTTTTTTAGCTTTATGATCATAGATAGTCCGCTTTTCTCCAATCTATTATCGACACAAGAAGCCTATTCTTGTAACGTAAAATTCGTGTATATTGTTGCCGGAATGCTCCCCGTCAAACCCGTATAACAATACCGTTATGTCGAGTTTTTCAGTCTAAATTTGGTATCATACATATTGGTATCCGCTATCGTGACTAATGCTTTTAAACAAGTAGCATCTGAAGGATATGTCGATTTACCAATCGAAACAGACAAATTATCTATATGATGACTATTTAACCTGCTTTTAAAATCATTTATTTTTTTAAACATGACATGCTCGTCAGAAAAGAAGGTTAGAATAAGGAACTCGTCTCCACCCCATCTTGCCACAGTATCTTTTTTTTCGAAGGAATCACGTAGACGTTTAGAAACGTCCTCTAACACGTTATCCCCGATGGCATGTCCATATGTATCATTAATTTCTTTAAACTCATTTATGTCTACCATAATAACCGAGATATTTAATTTTCTCTTATTAGCATAACTGACTATCTTAGGAAACTTATTCATAACATAGCGTCTATTATATGCGCCTGTTAGAGGGTCAATCGTTGATATATTGACATATTTATCATATTGTTTCCCAAGATACCAAGCTAAAATTAATATAAGAATTGCTGGCAGCGGAATAGAATGAGGTACTTGCCCAAAGTGGCTTTCGACTGTTTTCCTAATAAAAAGAAGGATTGCACTAACAAACAATACACTAATAATTCTACCTCGGTACCTCAATTTGCTTTCCACCTCGCAGTCAATAATGTCGTTATTTCTCAAACTCGGACAAAAATTCAAATGTCGTTAGAAAATGCAACCTTCTTTCCAGATAATAGAACACTTTTGGCAAAGCCTCAAGTATGAAGAAGTTTGTATAAAGGACGATGGCACGTCAAAAAAAGCAAGCCAAAGATTCGACGTTATATTAGCGATATTTCCAACAACTTTTCAGTTAAAAAATGATTATCTTTCACAAACCCCAATAAGCCTTTTGTATGTCCGCCGCCCGCTGAACAGCTTCCTTCTGATGCGGATAAATCGGTCCTTCATGAAATCCCTGATCGAACGGGTCTTCCACTTGGCTGTGCACCCCACGCAATGCCTCAATCACTCGCAAGGTGCAGAATGGAACATAAGCTGTACTGTACCCGCCTTCATGACAGGCAATTAACCGCCCTTGGCTATGTTTGTCAGCCAATTGTTTAATGCGCTCGCTCATCCTGAAATAGCCGTCCGCCGTTACCAGCATTCTACCTATCGGGTCAAAGCGGCTGGCATCTTGTCCCGCTGACACAAAAATCAATTCGGGAGCGTATTGTTCAATAATCGGTTCAATTAAGTGGTCGAAAGCATAAAGATATCCCTCATCACCGGTTCCGGCCGGCAATTCAATATTGACATTATATCCTTCGCCGTTGCCTTTTCCGGTATGCGTTATGTCACCGCGACTTTTCGGGAAAATGTTTTCCTGATGAACGGAGATAAACAACACATCTGAATCAGCTGCAAATGCTGCCTCTGTTCCGTTGCCATGGTGAACATCCCAGTCCAATATCAGGATACGTTTCAATCCATATTTTCTTCGAGCGTACTTAGCCGCAATTGCCACATTATTAAACAGGCAAAAACCCATCCCCTCATCAGGCTCTACATGATGACCAGGTGGCCGGACAAGCGCATAAGCATTCTGAACTTTCTCTTCCATCACCGCATCAACTGAGGTCAGCACACCACCTGCCGATTTTAAAGCGATTTCATAGGAATCCGGCCCAACAATCGCATGAACCCCCGCGTCACCTCCACCAGCATCACTCAATTTCTTAATCCGATCAATATACGGCCTACTGTGATTCATCCCTACTTCCTCCCGGGTTGCCGATCTTGGAGCGACTTGCTGCAGTTCATCCATATACCCGGAACGCTCAAGCAAATTCTTAACACGGCGCTTCGATTCCGGATTTTCCGCATGGGTGTCCGCTTGAATCCACCCGCCGGACCGTAAATTCAAAGCACCATTACCGGTTTGATGCCAAAAATAGCTCTCATCACATATGAAGCCTGTTGCCGCTGACATGTTATCCGCCTCCATTCAGAGTAGTTGCCCGTTTTCATCTTATGACGGACTTAGATTCATAGATTTTTAACTGAAATGCATTGACGTATACTAGTCATTAGTATATGTACTCTGCTTATACAGATCAATCATTTATGATGAAAAATTTATTATTAAAACAACGCCCCCAAAACCCATTTTCACGCGATTATAGTTAAAAGCGTCCCGACTCACGTTTTAAATAATAACTGTTTTCTAAGGGATTGTTGCTTTTGTCATACATTTTGGAATGACAGCTGATAGCAGTTGACATATACGTAGGCACTTGTGGCAAAACGACGCGCTACTCCATCCTCTGAGTAAGCTCCAAGTTGTAAGGCGCGTAACCATCACCGAAAAGAGTCTAAGTAAGATAATCTGCTTCACTACTATAATCGAAAAAATACTCATTTAGGGGGCGTTTTTTATAATATTTGATTACGCTTTGAGATACTCAACCAAATCCGTTCTGAGAAGCAAGTTATTTTAGAATTGGTATAAAATAGAACGTCTGCGGCAATAATTATATAACGACAATGTTCACATAATATTACATTTTCTCTATTGAAAAGTCCTGAAATTTATATGAGAATAAGTCTGGATCGAAAATTATTATAGGAATGAGGAGGACATATAAATGTCGTTAATTGGAAAAGAAATAGCACCTTTTAAAGCACAGGCTTTCAGAGAAGGCGATGATTTTATTGAGGTTACTGCGGAAGATCTGAAGGGTCATTGGAGTGTTGTTTGCTTTTACCCGGCAGACTTTTCATTCGTTTGTCCAACAGAGCTTGAAGATTTACAGGATCAATACGCAAAATTGCAGGAACTCGGTGTCGAAGTCTATTCCGTTTCAACAGACAGTCATTTTGTCCATAAAGCATGGCATGATCATTCAGAAGCAATCAGCAAAATTACATATACCATGATTGGTGATCCTTCTCACGACATTTCCCGCAACTTCGATGTTTTAATCGAGGAAAAAGGTGTCGCCGATCGTGGCACGTTCATCATCGACCCGGATGGTGTTATCCAGGCTGCTGAAATTAATGCTGATGGTATCGGCCGTGATGCAAGCACACTTATCGATAAAATCAAAGCAGCACAATATGTGCGCAAGAATCCTGGTGAAGTTTGCCCAGCCAAATGGCAAGAAGGAGAAGAGACACTCAAACCAAGCCTTGATCTTGTAGGTAAAATCTAAGGAGTTCGATAAATCATGTTGGATTCGGATATCAAATCACAACTGAAGCAATATCTTGAGTTTTTGGAAGGCGATATCGTCCTTAAAGTTAGTGCCGGCTCAGATAATGTATCGAAAGAAATGCTGGAGCTGGTGGATGAACTAGCAACAATGTCTTCCAATATAAAAATTGAAAAAACAGAATTGAAACGAACACCAAGTTTCAGTGTCAATCGTCCAGGCGAGGACACCGGGATTACGTTTGCCGGTGTTCCTTTAGGCCACGAATTCACGTCATTGGTACTGGCATTAATCCAAGTGAGCGGCCGGCCGCCAAAAGTGGAGCAGAGCGTCATTGACCGGATCAAAGCTATTGAGGACGAGTATCATTTTGAAACGTATGTCAGCTTGAGCTGCCATAACTGCCCTGTTGTTGTTCAGGCATTAAACATCATGAGTGTGCTGAACCCTCGCATTTCGCATACCATGATTGAGGGTGGCGCTTTCAAAGGTGAAGTGGACAGCCAAAACATCATGGGCGTTCCAACCATCTTCTTAAACGGTGACGAATGGGGCAGCGGCCGTATGGAACTTGACGAAATCCTTGCCGCATTAGGCAGTGGCCCGGATGCCTCGGAATTTGAAGGTAAAGACCAATTTGATGTCCTTGTGGTAGGCGGCGGTCCAGCCGGTGGCAGTGCTGCCGTTTACGCTGCACGTAAAGGCATCCGGACAGGCATTTTAACTGATCGCGTGGGCGGCCAGGTGCTCGATACAAATGCCATTGAGAACTTTATCAGTGTCAAACAGACGGAAGGCCCTAAACTGGCAGGGAACCTTCACGAGCATGTGGAAGATTATAATGTTGACGTGATGAATCAGGTGCAAGCAACAAATATCGAGAGGAAAGATAACCATATTGAAGTCGAACTGGAAAATGGTGCTGTTCTGCAAAGTAAAACAGCCATCCTTTCCACAGGTGCACGCTGGCGCCAGATCGGGGTCCCAGGCGAAAAGGAATTTAAAAATAAAGGTGTTGCCTATTGCCCACACTGTGATGGACCACTGTTTGAAGGCAAGCATGTCGCGGTTATTGGCGGTGGAAACTCCGGTGTGGAAGCGGCCATTGACCTTGCAGGCATTGTGAAACATGTGACCGTCCTTGAATTTGCATCAGAATCAAAAGCTGATTCCGTGCTGCAGGACCGTCTTTACAGTCTGCCTAATGTGACATTTATTACGAACGCCCAAACAACAGAAATCACCGGTGACGACACAGTGACTGGTCTGACGTACAAGGACCGTATAACTGAAGAAAATCGTCATATTGAATTGGAAGGCGTGTTTGTTCAAATTGGCCTTGTACCAAATACTGAGTGGCTCGACGATTCGATTGAGCATACAAAAACTGGTGAAATTGTTGTCGATAAAAAGGGTGCGACAAGTGTACCAGGCATTTTTGCTGCCGGCGACTGTACAGACAGTGCCTATAAGCAGATTATCATCTCAATGGGACAAGGTGCGACAGCCGCTTTAGGCGCGTTTGATTATTTAATCCGAAATACAACACCATCCAAGAGTGGTGCAACCATTTCTTAGGACTATTGAATCGTCGCTTATTACATCAAGTAGTAAGCGACGAATTTTTTGCTATTGTAATAACCACAAATAACGCCTAATCCCGTATATTATTACGCTAAATTAATCAACCATTACCGCTTCCTTTAGCTTCTTCAGTTCACTTCCTAAGAAATTAGCGACCTCTAACATGCTGTATTTCTCGCTTTTAGCTTCAGCCTAAAAATCGGTAACCAAAAAACCGTCATCTCATACGTCCCACTCTCCCATTAATGTATTTAAAAACAAAAAACGCTTTCAGGATATGAAAAGCGTTTATGATCCATAAGAAACTGGATAAAATATCCTTTACAACAAAACGGGGTATGTTATGATAGAAATATTAAATTAACAAATGATTCACACTAGGGGAGCTGTTAAACGGCTGAGAAGAACGAATCTCGTTTTGACCCTTATAAACCCGAACTGGATAATACTAGCGTGGGGGAAGTGTCGTCAGAGTTATTTACGATAACCAGACTGCATTCCCTTTGGGGATGCAGTCCTTTCTTTAAGCGACATAATCATTTAAGGTAAACGTGAATTTTCTTTAACAAAGGCTGTTATCTAAAAGGTTGTTGTCTTTGATACAAAACCCATAAACTGCGACGTAACTATTGGAAAGTCTTCCTCCAAGTCTATCGGGGCTGAGTGCTAGTTCGTCGCTGCGGAAAAATACTCGGTGCTCGTCGTGTTGCAAGTTTTTCGGTGAAGCGGCACTCCTCGCAACTCGCAGCCTACTCGGCGGATGTTTCGCTCGTCGCTTTCCGCGGGCAACGCTTCAGCTTCCTCGGAAGCAAAAACCGCTTCCTCGAAAAAGGAAACCACTTTTTCTTCGTGCGATGTAACGCTGCCGCAGCTTTCCTTGTCCTGCGGGATCTTCAGCTGTTGCTTCGACGAACAGGACGTTCTAGTGTCGGCGTTGGTCACAGGACGTGACCGTTCTTAGCCGACGACCGCAGGAGTCGACAGCCCTCCGCTTCAATAACCCCACACTTGCGAAGGAAATACAATTGGTGCTCGTCATGTTGCAAGTTTTTCGGTGAAGCGGCACTCCTCGCAGGTTGAAGCGTACTCGGTGAAGCTTTGCTTGGTGCTCGTCGTGTTGCAAGCTATTTCGGTGAGACATACGCTCCTCGCAGAAAAGATTGCTCGTCGCACTGCGGAGTCTCATCTAGGAGTCTTGGACATAACTGTATCGATTAATTCTAAAGATGAACATTACACTGCTTTAGCGGAGGAAATATACGTAGACTCCAGCGGGAGGAAAGGCATCGGTGAGACCCCGCAGTGCGCCAGCACGAGGAGGCTCACCAGCCGCCCGCGGAAAGCGGAGTATATTTCCGGAGCGAGTTTTATTCACCATCTTAAGTTCGTATTTTCCTGTAATAAAAATACTTTTGTCCAAGGTTGCTAGGCCTCTGCTCCCACAGGAATCTCCGCTAGTTTGGATTTACTAACTGTTAATTATGGTTGTAATAGTAAATCGCGTCACGCAACTTAACTAGTCCGGGTGAGTGGAGGGCGGTGACTCCTGCGGGAAAGCACGTGTCCGAAGACCCCGGAAGAAGCGTTCTTTGCTTCTGAGGAGTCTGAGACCGTGACCGCGGAAAGCATCCGCCCGAAACGATTCCGGACGGCGGGAATGACATGTACTTATAGAAAACAATCAAGCAGCAGTTACGTCGCAATTTATATCAACTGCGAGTGTCTAAGAGCAACAAAATTTGCGACAAGGGCCTTAACAAAATAAATCACCTCCCCTAAAAAGGTGATTTCCCTTTATTTAGAAAGACTTATTCTGTATAATTTATATCAGGATAGTCAGAATTGCAAGGTGAATTTTTAGCAATTTATTACAGTGTTTTTTACCCATTAAGAAATAAATGGTGAAGAAAAAATGCTCAATGCTCATAAGCAATATGGAGGTGAATTCATGCAAAAAGAATGGCGATTGTTGGATACAGGGTATCATGATGCAGCGGTCAATATGGCCTTGGATGAATGCTTGATTAACTGGCTTAGTGAAGGCAGGATTCCACCAACACTACGATTTTATGGATGGAAAAAACCAAGTTTATCAATCGGCCATTTTCAAAATGCCGACAAAAAGATTGACTTTCGTGCTGTCGATAAACATGGCTGTCAATTTGTCCGGCGGCTGACTGGCGGCAGCGCTGTACTGCACGATCACGAGCTAACCTATAGTCTTGTGATATCAGAACAAGATCCGGGTATTCCAAAATCAGTGAAAGATGCCTATTACGTTTTATCAAAAGGTGTTTTGGAAGGGTACCGGAATTTGGCTGTCGATGCAGATTATGCTATTCCGGAAAAACGCTTTGAAAGAGAGCGTACAGCCATCTGTTTTGAGGAGCCCGCTTATTATGAAATGGTCGTCGACGGAAAAAAACTATCCGGGAATGCACAAACACGTAAAAATGGTGTGCTGATGCAACATGGATCGATTCCAATGCGTATGGATATAGACATGTTATTCGATCTGTTTCGCTTTCCTTCTGAGAAAAGCAGGCAAAGAAAGCGGGAAGCGTTTCATCATAAGGCTGCTACGATTGATCAATTAACAAATAAACAGCATACGTATGACATGATGACCACAGCTTTCAAGAAAGGGTTTGAATCAGGCTTAAACATTACCTTCGAGCCGCTTGAACTTACTGAAGGTGATTGGGAAGAAGTTTTCCATCTGGCCCGTACAAAATATGAATTAGAAGCTTGGAATTTTCATTCATCAAAGGAGCGTGTAATAAATGGCCAAACAAGCTGAGTACATACGTAAACCGGAGTGGTTAAAAACCAGGATCAACACAAATGAATCCTATCGAAAACTTAAAACTCTCATGCGTGACAACCGATTAAACACAGTTTGTGAAGAAGCAAGATGCCCGAATATTTATGAATGCTGGAGTGAAAGAAAAACAGCTACATTTATGATTTTAGGGGATACGTGTACACGAGGGTGTCGTTTTTGTGCCGTTAAAACGGGACTTCCGAATGAACTGGACTGGGGTGAACCGAAGCGCGTTGCGGATTCTGTTGAAGTAATGGGTTTAAAACACGTGGTTATTACGGCAGTTGCACGAGACGATTTGAATGATGGTGGTGCAGCCGTATTTGCAGAAACCGTTCGTGCCATCCGTAAACAAAATCCCGGTAGTACGATTGAAATTCTTCCCTCAGATATGAAAGGGGATTATGAAAGCCTTCACACATTAATGGATAGTGGACCGGATATTTTTAACCATAATATTGAAACCGTTCGCCGACTGACAAAACGCGTTCGAGCAAAAGCCACCTATGACAGATCGTTACAACTTTTAAAACGTGTTAAAGAAATTGCACCAAATACACCTACGAAATCCAGCATTATGGTTGGCTTAGGCGAAACAAAGGAAGAAATTATTGAGGCAATGGATGACTTATTGGCACACGATGTCAATATTATGACAATCGGACAGTATTTGCAGCCAACTAAAAAACACTTAAATGTCGAACGTTATTATCACCCGGATGAATTCGAGGAATTAAAGGAAATTGCGTTGGAAAAAGGCTTTACACATTGTGAATCAGGGCCACTTGTCAGATCTTCTTACCACGCGGATGAGCAAGTAAACAGCACATCTGCACAGCGCAGAATTCAGTATATGAAAGGCTACGAAGATCAAGAAAATGAAGAAGTGGAATTTAAATTTTAAATCGTCAACTAAACTGCCAGTCATTGTTTAATTTAAAACAAACTGGCAGTTTCTGATTCGATTTAACGTTGCGTTCACTCTGCGAAGTAAATGGCAACCGCTCTTATACGGATGGGCCAGTTGTCATTTTTTAAAGTTGCGGGACATGCTGAAAAGGACGATTCCAATGGCAACATTGAGGGACCTGTCCCCTTCCCCATGAAAGCAAAAACTATACGCATTCTCGCTTTTTTGTTACTCTATGGTAGACAAGAGAAAAGGGAAGGGTTTGTTCCACAAATTTCTGGAGGTGCCATATTGCGTAATGAATTACTTTCGAAATCGGTTGAAGAATTAGCAACGCTCATTGAAACAAAAGCTGTTTCTCCAGTTGACCTGACAAAAGTGGTTTTAGATCACGCCGAAGAGAAAAATGAAGCAATAAATGCCTATCTTCATTTTTCACGAAAACATGCTGAAAAAGCCGCCAAGGATGCTGAAGAAGAAATCCTTAATGGCCAGTACAGAGGCATGTATCACGGCATCCCAATGGCTCTTAAAGATAATTTATACGTTAAAAATGAATTGACCACAATGGGGTCAAAGATCCATAAAGATTTTATCCCGGACGTTGATGCAACCGTCGTCAAAAAGCTAAAAGAAGCTGGCGCCGTTTTAACTGGTAAACTGAATATGCACGAATATGCGTGGGGCATCACAACGAACAACCCGCATTATGGCGCAACAAAAAACCCATGGCATTTAGAGAAAATCCCCGGTGGTTCCAGTGGTGGTTCCGCTGCTGCCGTTGCAGCTGATATGAGTGCTGCTTCATTGGGTACAGATACTGCCGGCTCTATACGAATCCCTGCATCCGCTAGTGGAATTGTCGGCTTAAAACCGACATACGGGAGAGTTAGTAATCACGGTTCTTTCCCACTAGCTTGGTCGCTCGATCATATTGGGCCAATGACAAAAACAGTCAAAGATTCCGCTGGGTTATTAGAAATCATTTCCGGTTACGACAAAAACGACCCGACAACGATTGACCTTCCAGTTGACACGTATACGAAACAATTGACTGGTAATGTAAATGATTTAGTAATCGGTGTGAATGAAGAATATTTCTTCAACCAAATAGATTCCGATATTGATAAACGCGTTCGAGAAAGCATCCAGCGGCTCGTTAACCAAGGTGCTAAAGTAGAAGAAGTGACCATTCCAACACTAAAGCATAGTGAACAACTGCAAATGGTTACAAACTTATCGGAGGCAACCGCCATCCATCATACGAATTTACTAGAAAAAGCGAATGATTTTGGTCATGACATCCCCAATCTTTATGAAATGGATGACCTTCCATCGGTGGTCGATTATTTACAAGCACAACAACTAAGAAAGCAATTGAAGCAGGATTTCCAAAAAGCATTTGAAAAAGTGGATGTACTCATGGCTCCTACCTTACCGATTATGCCACCTAATATCGGTGAAGCATTTGCAGATTTGAATGGTGAGAAAGCAGAACTGGTTAGCAACATTATCCGTTTAACCAGCCCCGGAAATTTAACAGGCCTCCCTGCTCTTACCGTTCCATGCGGCTTTAAGGACGATATGCCAGTGGGTGTTCACATAATGGGACCTGCCTTTAGCGAAGGACTTATTTTAAATACAGGTTACGCAGTAGAACAGACCAATCCATTTAAAGATAGAAAGCCAAATTTATAGGACACAGGTGCATTGCACCGCTACCAATTCCGAAACTGTCAGGGGCAAGATACCTGCCCCTGACAGCAAGGAGGACACATAGGAAAGTACATTATCTTAGAACAAGCGTTGTTAGATAAATTGGCGGAGTGAAAGGGAGTGACGCTTCGGAGAGTGATTACGTCTTTTTTTGATTAAGGGGCATTTTTGGAATAACATTTTTGAAGACTGTTTAAATAAAAAAATGTGACACCATATCCAAGCGAATGATGTCACATTGATGGTATGATTCCGAGTGGGCTCGAACCACCGACCTCATGCCTGTCAAGCATGCGCTCTCCCAGCTGAGCTACGGAATCATGTTTGTTTTATTAACTTATCGACAAATAATAATATATCTGAATTAAGCTATTCTGTCAATAAGTTTTCGTGAATTTTTTTGCCGGGACTTATTTCGTACGAAGGTGGTACCGTTTAATTGTTATTTTCCCCGTTATTCGTGCTGTCTGTTCCGATATCAATTATTAGTGAATAATCCTCATCACGGGCGGCGGCATAGAAAACCTTATTTATGTCAGGGAAACCTGTTTTCGCCAATTCATGTTTTAACCATTGTTCGTTCATATTGAGCAGCTGTAAATTCTGCTGCTGGATTTCCCCTTCAATAATCACAGATATTGGCAGTCCCCGATGTTTTGTCTCAATACTTAGTTGATCAGGCGTTACAGGAGCTGTTTCCTGTTTTGGCACAACGCTTAAGCCGCCACTTGGTTCGATAAAGGCAAAATCAATACATGCGATATCGGGATAACCTTTTTCACGTAGTTCAGATAATAGCTCAGTCAACGTAAAATGTGACTTTTTTAAATTATGTTGCATGATTTTTCCATATTTCACAACGGTCGTTGGTTGCCCGATAAAAATTGTCTTTAGTCGATTGAACAGCATAAGCTTGGAAAATCCGACATGGACAACGCCGATAACCGCCATTCCTGTGATCGTATAAACGAAGTTAGGCGTCACAACCGGTCCTGTCGCAAGCGAAATTACAAAAAAGATACCAGCCAGATCATGTGCTGTCAATTGAGCAAACGCGGATTTTCCCATCAATCTTATAATGACAATGATGATGAAATATAACAGAACCGTTTTACCGATAAACAATAGCATCTCTGTGCCTCACCCTTGAAATTACTTTAGTCCTATTATCTACTTGTCCCATCGAAATATGAAGCTCCGGTCTTATTTTGGCCCAAGTTGTCACAAAGCCGTTACGTTTACAAATTCCTCACTGAAATGGTCACACCAGTTAGTGACCGAAAAGCGGATCGCTGGCTAGTTCAAAACGTTCAAATTACTTCTGCTTCCGAAATATATTCTTGGCTAATTGGGCGTTAACCATTATAATAAAAGGACAATTGCCAAAATTCATCGGAGGTCTCCAGCTTGAGGCATGTTCTATCCTTTCTGAAACCATATAAAATACCAATTACAATCGCTTATGCCCTTACCTTAGTTGAACTGATGGTCGAGCTTTTGCTGCCATTTTTTCTCGGAAAAATGATCAATGACGGGGTTGTGAACCAAGACCTTCAGAATATTGTAATGTGGGGCGGTATCATGATTGCGATGGCGTTCATGGCGTTTGTTGCTGGCATTTTCAACTCGTTTTATGCCGCCCACACAGGGCTTGGGTTTGCCTACGATATCCGCAGACAGCTTTTTCGCAAAATACAGGATTTCTCATTTGCGAACCTGAATCAGTATCCAACATCCGGCCTTGTCACGCGTTTCTCCAATGATGTTCGCCAGCTGCAGAATACGATATTCATGGCACTGAGGATTATGACCAAAGCCCCTTTAATTGCGATTGGCGGCGTGATCATGGCCTTTATCGTTAGTCCGCGCCTTGCTTTAATTTTTCTGGTGACGGTCCCGCTTATGGTCGGATTCATTTTATGGGTACTGAAAATGGCAACACGATTATTCGATCACGTCCAACGCAATGTGGATCATGTCAACCAGGTGATGCAGGAGAATCTAACCGGTATGAGACTGATCAAGGCGTTTGTACGGCGGGATCATGAAGAAAGCCGGTTTATGGGTGCCAATGAGAATCTAGCCAATATGATGCGGAAAACATTCCGGTTCATCGAAACATCGATGCCGATTTTACTGTTCGTGATGAATTTGAGTTTGATTTTTATCATCTGGCACGGGAATACGCTGGCCATTTCCGGTGAAACCAATACCGGGGATGTCGTAGCGGTTGTCAATTATGCCATGCGTGTGGCGATGGCTATTTCCATGTTTACGTTCATCATTATGGGTTTCTCCCGCGCCAAAGCATCTGCTGAACGACTAGATCAGGTGCTTCGGGTCAGGACCGATGTGGCTGATAACGTTCATGCAAACAACGAAACGATCGTTCAGGAAGGAAAAATAACGTTTGACCATGTCTCATTCGCTTATCCGAACATGCCGGAAAACGCCCTATCCGACATTTCGTTTACCGTCCGTCCAGGTGAAAAATTGGCCATTATGGGTGCCACCGGTTCAGGTAAAACATCCTTGTTCCAGCTGCTGCCAAACTTGTATGATTCAAACGACGGGAACATCTCGATCGATGACCGGCCAATCAGTACCTTTAAGCTGGACAATTTGCGGCAGAGCATCGGCTATGTTCCGCAAAATCCGCTTCTATTCACCGGTACTGTCACGGACAATATCGCTTGGGGAAAAGAAAATGCTTCTCGGGATGACGTTATCCGGGCGGCAACAGATGCCCAGATCCATGAGACGATCATGGACTTGCCGGATCAATATGAAACCAAAATCGGACAGAAAGGCGTTAATTTGTCCGGCGGGCAGAAACAGCGGATTTCCATTGCTAGAGCATTGATTCGGAAGCCCAAAATCCTGATGCTTGATGACAGCACAAGTGCGCTTGACCTAGGAACGGAAGCAAAGCTGCTGGATGCGATCAAAGACTACCACTGCACGACGCTCATCATCACCCAAAAGATTGCCACGGCAACGCGCACTGACCGGATCCTGTTGCTCGATTATGGGAGAATATTAGCGAGCGGCACACATGAGGAGTTGCTGCGCGACTCTGACCTTTACCGGCAGATTGTGGCTTCACAGTTTGGAGAGGAGTATACGCATGCGAACGGCACCTTTTAAGCGCCCTTTTCAATACGACAAAATACCGATTGATGATCTCCGCTTACAGCAGGAACGGGACAAAACAAACCGGGCCCGTAATACAGCCGGCACGGTTAAGCGGATCTGGTCGTATTTGGCACGACAAAAAGGCACACTCCTGCTGGTCATCCTGATGGTGCTAATCAGTTCAGCTATGAGTCTGGCAGGTCCCTTTATGGTCGGGATGGCCGTTGATGACTTCATTGTGACGCAGGAACCATCCGGGCTTGGTATGCTGCTTGTCTGGCTGCTGATCATTTATATTTTGCATTCATTGTCACTCTTCTTGCAGAACTATTGGATGGTCGGTATCGCCCAAAATACCGTCTATTCACTGCGGGAAGAGTTGTTCCAGCAATTTCACCGGCTACCGATATCATTTTTCGATAAGCGTCAGCACGGCGAACTGATGAGCCGGATCACCAATGATATTGATAATATAAATAATACGTTGAATCAATCCGTTATCCAGATTTTCACCAGTGTCCTAACGCTTGTTGGAACTGTCGTAGTCATGCTGCTGCTGAGTCCCCTACTGACATTGATAACAATGGCTACTATCCCGGTGATGTTTATGGCGATTCGCTGGATTACAAAAAGGACTGGGCCGTTGTACAAATTGCAACAACACCATTTAGGTGAATTGAACGGGTATGTGGAAGAAACGGTTTCCGGTCAGCATATCATCAAAACGTTTTCCCAGGAAGAACGTGTGATAGGTGAATTTCAGGAACGCAATGAGAACTTACAGCATTCCGGGTTCTGGGCTCAAGTTTTTGCCGGGTTCATCCCGAAAGTCATGAACATGCTGAACTTTTTAAGTTTCGGCTTGATCGGGCTTGCCGGTGGGATTCTCGCCATTCAGGACGTCATTACCGTCGGGGTAATTGTCATATTTACTGAATATGCCCGGCAGTTCACCCGACCGCTCAATGAATTATCCAACCAGTTTAATATTTTGCTGTCAGCGGTCGCTGGTGCTGAACGTGTTTTTAACATTATTGACACGAAACAGGAAGAAACTGACGAGAAGGACGCGCTTACACTAGATGGGACGCAAGGTCACTTCGAATTCGACCATGTGTCGTTTGCCTATGAGAAAACACCGATCTTAAAAGGGATCAGCTTTACGGCTGAGCCGGGTCAGACAGTCGCTTTTGTCGGTCATACCGGTGCCGGTAAGACGACCATTATCAATCTGATTTCACGCTTCTATAACTATGACAACGGCGTCATCAAACTGGACGGAGTTGATCTAAAACATATCCGCCGAAGCAGTCTGCGCCGTCACATGGCGTTTGTGCTGCAGGATGCTTTTCTGTTCCACGCCACCATCAGGGAAAATATTCGCTATGGGCGGCTTGATGCAACAGATGACGCTATTATGGAAGCGGCAAAGGACGCCAATGTACATGATTTCATCAAGCGGCTGCCGAATGGCTATGACACGATGCTTGATCAGTCCGGCAGCGGGATCAGCCAGGGGCAAAAACAGCTGATTACCATTGCCCGGGCAATATTGGCTGACCCTTCCATTCTGATTTTGGATGAGGCAACTAGCAATATTGATACGGTGACCGAGCTGAAGATCCAGGATGCGCTGAAACGGCTGATGAAGGGCAGAACAAGCTTTGTCATCGCCCACCGGCTTAACACCATTCAAGAAGCGGACAAAATTATTATGCTGGAACACGGCGAAATCGTTGAGCAGGGATCGCATGAAGCACTGATCGCAAGTCGTGGACGCTATTACGCTCTTCATCAGCAGCAGTTGAAAGAGCACGCATAGAACAGCATGTTAATTTATGGTAAACTGTAGGCAGCGGTTTACCATCTCCCGGCCCAGGGTACCCACTATATGGATATAAACGAGGTGTTCATCATCGGACGCAAAGGAACCATGACCGAAAAGCAAATCAATAGCCGCTATTTGCAAGAAACGATGACGTTGAAAATGTATCAGCCCGAATCTTTTTCACCACTTTATAACTACCAGTTTTGTATCATGCAGGATGGAAATGATTATTATCAGCTGGGACGTGCCGCGACATGGAGCGATCAGCTGCATGATAATGGTGACATGTCTAATACGATTTTAGTCGGGATCCATTACAAGGATAAATTTGACCGCCGGGAAAAATACCATCCGGATGGTCGGCAGCGTCTAGCATACAGCAAGTTTCTCGCCCATGAAGTTGCCCCCTTTCTTGATAACGTCTTCCCTGCGTATCATATGGCGCAATCGCGAGCGCTCGCTGGCGACTCATTGGCAGGTACACAGGCATTGATGACCGCATTAACCTATCCGCATACATTTGGAAAGGTGATCATGCAATCGCCCTATGTGGATGAATCCGTGCAGCAGGCCGTAAATGAAGCAAAGGCCATTCATGCCATCACCATTTATCATACAATCGGCACTGACGAGACAGCTGTGGAGACGACAGACGGCGGAAAAAAAGATTTTCTTACACCCAACCGTGAACTGCATGACCTTCTGCAGAATAAAAATGCCGATTACACCTACCATGAACTGGAAGATGGCCGACATACGTGGCAATACTGGCAACATGATTTAAGACACGCGTTCACCAGTCTATTTGGCCCAATTTAAAATTTTTCTACATTTAATTTCCCTATTGAATTCAATTTTTGTTATAATGGAAGGTATACTTAAAACAACAGTCAGCACAGCTATTATAAAAGAGGAGGTTTTTATCATGAAATATGGCATTGTCATTTTTCCATCGAAGCCGGTTCAGGATGAAATCAATTCATACAGAAAACGCTATGACCCCCACTACGCAATGATTCCACCTCACCTAACATTGAAAGAAGCATTCGAAGTGGATGATGCTAAAATTACTGAGCTGATAACAGAACTAAAGCATATCGCTAATGAGACAGAACCATTTGATCTGGCCGTCAATAAGGTAAGCACATTCGCGCCGGTTACCAACACCATTTATTTAAAAGTTGAACCGATCCAGCAATTGTATGACCTGGCTGAGAAAATGCAATCAGGGAAATTCCCGGCGAATCAGATGTATTCGTATGTCCCGCATATTACCATTGCTCAAAAGCTTTCACAAGATGAGTATTCAGATGTTTATGGCAGCCTCAGCATGAAAGATACTCGACTTGAAGATCAGATCGACCGTTTCCACCTTGTTTATCAGCTCGATAATGGTATATGGACCGTTTATGAATCCTTCGTGTTTGGCAAGGAATATGTATGAACATTAAAGTCGTCGAAACACCGGAAGAAAAACAACACGCTTTCGAGGTCCGTACAACGGTATTTGTGGACGAGCAAAATGTGCCACCGGAAGTGGAGATAGACACGTATGACGGGCAGGCCATCCATTTGATCGGATATGAAGATGGTTTACCTATTGCTGCCTCCCGTGTCCGATTTGTCGATAGCTTCGGCAAATTGGAACGGATTTGTGTCCTCAAAAGTCAACGCGGAAAATCCCATGGTGCCAACATGATTCAGGCAATGGAAACCATTATCAGCAACAAAGGTTATACAACGGCCAAATTAAATGCTCAGACACATGCTATCAATTTTTACCAACGACTAGGTTACGACGTTGTATCAGAGGAATTTATGGATGCGGGCATCCCACATGTAACGATGACCAAACAGCTGGAATGAAAGGGTATCCTGTTTTTTACAACGGATACCCTTTTTTGTGATACGTATTTCCCAATAGACATCCCCTTATTCTAACTGCATGACAAGTCAATCAAGCGGTTATGCTATACAGAGATGAAAGGGGGAATAACCATTGAAAGAATACCTGCTGATGTTTGGTGATACTGTCTTTGGGTTTATTGCCTTATTTGTGCTGGTTAAAGCTCTCGGAAAAACACAAATCTCCTCTTTAACGCCATTTGACTTTATATCAGCTGTCATATTAGGGGAACTTGTTGGTAATGCCCTGTTTGAAAAAGAATCAGGCATACCGGAGATCGCCTTTTTAGTCGCTTTATGGGGCATATTACTATACATCACAGAAATCACCACCCAAAAATACAAAGGGAGTCGGGCACTCCTGGAAGGTCGGCCATCGATTGTTATTCATAAAGGACTTCTTATGTTTGATGTCCTCAAACAAAATCGTCTGGACATTAATGAGCTGCAGCACTTGCTTCGTTCCAAGGATGTCTTTTCAGTTGAGGAAGTGGAATATGCTGTTCTCGAAGTGGATGGCACGATATCCGTGCTGAAAAAACCGGACTATCAGACACCAACCAATTCAGACCTCAACGTCTCGCCTACGCCTGTTAAAATCGGCAGGACCATCATCAGTGACGGTGAAGTCGTGTGGGATAACCTGAAAGAAGCGAAATTAACCAAAACATGGCTGGAAGAAGAATTGCATAGACAAAATGTTCAGTCCGTTGAAGATGTTTTTTACGCTGAATGGCAGGAAAATCAGCAGAAATTGTTTGTCACGCTTTACCATAATCAACAAAAAAAAGAATGAAAATGAGGGCTGTCAACCCGGCAGTCCTCATTTTTTGCTTTCCGCTTCTTAAACGCTGCTGCTGAAATGCCGCCCTGTTCCTGTCACTTCCGCGTATATGGTTTCCGGGTCCGGGCGTTTGACTCCGGTCAGTCCCACGCCCCGCCTTGTGTTAGTCCTTACCGCTGCCTCGTTTAAGGCACGACTGTGATAATTGGCTTCCATGATCGTCCTGTATGGTTTCTCGATGTGAAAAGGATCCTGTTGCGCTTTAACGGTACGTTTTTGATAATCACGGTACTGATACTGCGTAACTGGTAACAGATAGCCCATAGCCGTCCCTCCCATTTTCACATCACAAAGGATTGTTTACTCATCTATACCCATATTTACTGATAATTATTCCATGATTTTTTTAAATTTTGCCATGACATCTTCAAACGTCGCTATACCTGATAAAAATTCCTTGTTCCAGTCCTGCATGTCGTCATCAAAGGTTTTCATCTGCTTTTCAATGCGGCTGATACCTTTCTCTGCATGGTCTTCCATCCTTTGGAATATTCGCGTTAATTGGGTTTCCACGTCAGCACCCCTCCTTCCCAACAGGCAACAGAAACGTTCGCATAATCATTAAAAGAAAAAGACAGCCCTGTTTAGCTGCCTGACATGATCATGTGATCTAAAACCATGGGAATCGTCTTCTCTCCCCTCTTTCAC
Organism: Lentibacillus salinarum; assembly: GCF_042679865.1. NCBI lineage: Bacteria > Bacillati > Bacillota > Bacilli > Caryophanales > Bacillaceae > Lentibacillus > Lentibacillus salinarum. The sequence continues at coordinate 94,128 of NZ_JBHTNH010000001.1, forward strand.
CGGAGCTTTCTTTGGCATCTGAGGATTCTTTTTCGGATGATTCGTTATCATATGATGCTTCATCGGTTGATTCTCCATATCGTTCCATTCCCCAACCCGGACGTGGTCCAAAAAATGGGTCTCTGCGGGGACGGCGGGGCTCTATGTGAACATTATCCGCTTTTATGACTAAATCCTTTACATGAATCACTTTTTTATGATCGGACATGACGTTAACACTCCTTATAAATTGTAATCATCATCGGTATTAGTCTATGTCCCCCATTTCCAGGAAGTATGGACGAATGTCCCAGTAAGCGTAAAGTTTTCCCCAGTGTTGCTTAAAACATCCGCACACCCGGCTTTTGGCGATGGTTTAAACATTTGCCCTGAAAATTTTGCCTGATACCAGACAAGCGCCCACACCATATACCCAGCAGCACATACTCTGTTAGAGACATCAGGTCAATACAAACAAAGGAAGGGGTAATAATTCATGGGTTGTGGAAAAGAATATCATTCAGGTAATTGTGTCTGTGATATTTTAAAGGAAATTGTTGAGGCGCAAAATGATGTTGTTGAGAACTGCTGCTCCACCAGCTGCGAACAGTCAATTAGCGATTTGCTTGGAGATACAGATGCAAGCAACGGCCTTGACACCGTACCAGTGATCCTCTATTGCAAGGAAGGATGCGAACCATTTAAAGGGTTCGGCGCGAATCCGGATAACATCGGTGAAATGACATCCAGCTTTTACTTCCGTGTTAAGCGAGTAGACGATGATTGCTGTGCAGTGGTTGAACTGTTGCGCGATCCACATGATGATGACGACACGCCAAAAGATCCTGTTCACCAGTACACAAAGCATCTATGTGCTACAGGTATCTGCATCACCGTCGACCTGAACTGCTTCTGCCACGTAACATGCTTGCCAGCAGTCAACGCATTCAACTAAGTGAAAAAACACTGAAAAGGTGCTCCGGTGTCCCCGGAGCACCTTTTTTTGTAAGATAAGCAAGTATAAAATGTTGGACGACGTTTTCAATACCGAAATCGGCTAACGCGCCGATTTCTTCAAGTCTGACTTCCGGTCTCTGACCTTTGGAAAGACGAGGCGGAAACCGCGTTTTTCTTACGGCTGGATTTCATTTGACCTTATCCATTAACTAGAACCCGATCAGGCGTATCTCCTTAATCGTCTCAAACGGAATTTCGGTTGGTGTTGTTCGTCTCCCGACACGCATATAAACGTTATTATCCTGGTAATCGACAATCTTTCCGCGATAATTGCGTTCCGCCGTTTTAATTTCAGCCCGCAAGACCGGGACATGGTCGGGTGCATTCAGAAAATAATCGATGCGTTCTTCCAAATTCATATCTTTAAACTTTTTACGCTCCTGATTATTTTCCATGTCTACATCAGCTTGCTGATCAGCATCAGAGCTCTCCCCTCTTGATTCAGCATCCTTCTCCACCTCATCATGTATCGTCTGCTTATGATTAAAAAAATTCCGATTGACGTGCTGCTTTTTGACCTTGTCGGTACCGGTATGATTGTGTTGTTTTTTCGGTGTTTTATAATGGCTCTGCATCGATGCCTTTGGTGCCCGGATACCCGGCTGCTGAATGTAGAGTAATGGACTTTTGGCCATGTTTTTCTCACGCATTTAGATCCGCTCCTTTATTAAACCATTCGTCAACCCATTATATGAGCCCTGATTTAAATGTGTGTCTGCCTAATCCAGAAGTCGGAAGTCAGAGATCAGAAACCGGTCGTACCGATTAGGGGATATCGGCGAGAAGCCGATGTCGATATTCAGACGTACGGCAATCTAGGTCAAATACTGCATGAAAGCTGTTGCCAGCCCGAAATAAATTAAAATAGAAATAATATCATTGATTGTCGTGATGAATGGCCCTGAAGCGACGGCCGGATCAATCTTCAGTTTGTGCATAATCATGGGAACAAGTGCCCCTGCCAATGTTGCCACTACCAATGTCACCATAATGGAAAACCCGACCAGAAGTCCAAGGTAAATGTCATCCTGCCAGAAAAACACAATCGTTGTTAATAGAGCACCACAGACTACCCCATTAATTAATCCGGTCGCAGCTTCACGGACCATGAGCTTCATTTTCCCTTGTTGACCATAGTCACCTGTTGACAGCCCACGAACAGCAACTGCTAGGGCTTGTGTTCCCGTGTTACCGGCCATCCCGGCAAGTAGCGGAATAAAAATAGCGAGAACAGCGACTTGTTCGAGGGCATCTTCAAATTGTCCAATCAAACTAGCGGTCAGCATGCCTAAGAATAAAAGGATAATAAGCCAAGGCAGCCGTTTTTTTGCCGAGATGAGTGCACTGTCTTTCGGCCGGTCCACATCGGCTACACCTGCCAGCTTGGAGTAATCGTCACTGGCTTCTTCGTCCATAACATCCAATATATCATCAACTGTTATAATCCCAAGCAAATGATTTTGGAAATCCACAACAGGGAGTGCCAGAAAATCATAGTCGCGAATCATCTGAGCAACGTCTTCCTGATCTTTTGCCACCGATACAGACAGGACTTTTTCACTCATGAGATCGGAAACCTGTACGTCCTGATCAGCCACAATCAGATCACGTAATGACACAACGCCGACAAGATGCTTATCCTCATCAACCACATATAAATAATAAATCGTTTCAGCTTCTGGTGCTTCAGCTTTTAGATACTGCATCGTCTCTTGGACTGTTTTCGACTGATAAACGGCCACAAATTCGGTCGTCATGATACTGCCGGCTGTCTTTTCTTCGTAATGAAGCAGTTCTTTAATTTCATCAGCATTTTTATTATCCATGATAGTCAGCAAGCTGACGACAACATCTTTTTCCAGTTCATTCAGAATATCAACCGCATCATCCGTGGCCATTTCGGCAATGACCATGGCCGCAAAGCGCGGGTCCATTTCCGTAAACAGCGGCTTGATATCATCCGCTTCAATATGTTCTATGAAATTTGCTGTTTCTTCCGGTGACAAATATGTATAAATCTGTAATCGTATCGCTTTTGGCTGCTGTATGAAAAACAATGCCTGATCATATGGATGCCTATCAAGAAACCCTTCACGAAACAATGCCATTTGATCGTTCGTGACAAGTGTCTGTAAGTCATCCCAGATAAAGGGTTCTATGTTGTTATTTTCCATATGAACACATCCTTTCAAATAGTATTATTATAGCATGCTGTTTGTTTTTTTCACCAGAATACTTAATTTATCGATTGTTTTCGTGTAAACTGAATATATATCGGCTTTATAGAGGTTGTTCAAAAAGTCCGGTAAAAATGACACATCGAATAGGGGACCTTCGACTAAATACCGACACGTCCTGTGGGCAACTGCAGAAGTCACCACATCCTGTGGAAGCCCGCTCCTTGGAAAAGAAAACCACTTTTCCTGCGTGCGATGCGATTTCAGTGAAGCTTTTCTTGTGCTCGAAACGGCGCCGCCTCGAACTTTCGACGCACAGGACGTGCTAGTGCAGGCGTTAGCGATTGTCGTCGCGAACTTAACCTGCCGGTCCTTTTTATCCTCCTTTTTGAACACGTACTTATATGTCATTAATCTATGATTCCCTAAAATAGATGTTTCAAAAAGTCGTAAGTATGCGATGTCATTTTCAACTAAGATCGAGTAACAGACGATGGAAACAACAAGACTGTATGGAAAGTAAGGTTAAATCATGCAAAATCGTACAACATTTAATATCGATTATTCATTATTAATGATTCTCATACTACTGTGTCTGGCAAGTGTTTTCACGCTCAATGTTATCGAACCGTCATTGCCGGCTAAATATGATGGTTCACATTTTTGGCTACGGCAAACCATGTGGTTTATCGGCGGCGGCATTCTTATTACCGCCGTCATGCTGATTGATTATGACCGGTTCCATCAAATGACCTGGTTCTTATACGGAATTGGTATCGTGTCATTGTCGATGCTTTTTGTCGGGTTTCCCCCGGGAATTGTACATGAGGCAAACGGTGCTGTGAGCTGGTTTCAATTTCCGGTCATTGGCACGATTCAGCCCGGTGAGTTTATCAAAGTCATTCTTGTCCTGACAATTGCCCATGTGATTGTGAGACATAATGCCAAATATGTTGATAAAACCATTAAGCGTGATCTTGGATTGCTTGCCAAAATCATAGGCCTATCGCTTCCTCCCATGTTTTTCTTGGTAACCCAGCCAGATCTGGGCGGATTCCTTGTACTGGCTGCGATTACAGGCAGCATGATTCTCATATCAGGGATAAGATGGCGCATTCTTTTTACCATTCTTTTCACCGGCCTGGTTGCAGTGCTTCTATTTGTTTATACGTGGTATTTTTTTCCCGACCAAGTCGCCATGTTTCTTGATAAATCCGGTCTCAACCACGTTGCCGGCAGATTTACCGGCTGGTTAAACCCGAATGAGGACACTGATAACGGCTATCAGCTGCTGACCGCCATGCTTGCCATTGGCTCGGGGCAGCTGTTCGGAAAAGGTATCAGCGACATGGAAGTGTATATCCCGGAACGGCATACCGACATGATCTTTACGGCCATTGCTGAACAATTCGGTTTCATTGGATCAAGTATTGTTGTCACATTGTTTTTCCTGCTGGTTTACCGGCTGATTTACATCGCCATTCAGAGTAACGATGATTATGGAAGCTACCTGGTAACCGGAATCATCGGCATGTTTGCTTATCAGATTTTCCAGAATATCGGCATGTCCATACAACTTTTGCCCATCACCGGTCTTCCGCTTCCATTTTTGAGCTATGGTGGAAGTTCAACCCTGACGTATATGTTGGCCATTGGGATTGTGCTTAATGTTCATTCCAGAACCAAAGAATATATGTTTGAAACGAAGTGGAAAACGTGAAAAACATGCGTGTTACCTAAGAAATTACAGGCTCTCCTGGCTGTCGTGAGACAAACGCCGGCAGAGCCTTTTTTAAAAGATAAGAAGTATAAAATTTGGCTGTTCACCAAAATTTTGGACGATATTTTCAATGTCGAAATCGGCTAACTCGCCGATTTCTTCCAATCCGACTTCTGACCTCTGGCATCTGAAAAGACGCGTCAGCGTTTTTTCTTATAAGATATGCTTAAGATCATCAGGTAAGTCAGCCGTAAACGTCATCCTCTCCCCTGTCATCGGATGTTCAAACGATACGTGATGGCAGTGCAATGCCTGCCGGCTGATGGTGGAAATGGACCCACCATACAAGTCATCACCGGCCAAGGGATGGCCAATATGGGAAAAGTGCACCCTGATCTGATGGGTCCGGCCCGTTTCCAGCCTGACGTGAACGCGTGTATGCTCAGCCGTTTCCGTTAAAACGGTATAGTGCGTTATGGCGTTTTTTCCATCATTTCTGACTGTCCGTTCAATGATCGAACCATCTTTGCGTCCGATTGGTGCGTTGATGGTTCCTTTTTGTGGTTGCAAGCGGCCTTGGACAACCGCATCATAAGCACGTTCTATTTTTCCACTTTTTTGCGCTTCCGATAACATCGAATGGCTCCAGCGATGTTTGGCCACCAGCATGATACCGGATGTGTTCCGGTCAAGCCTGGTAACGATATGGAATGTATAAGGGAGCCCCTGTTCTTCATAATGGGCCAAAACGCCATTGGCGATGGTTCCGGAGGCGTGGATGTAAGATGGGATGGTTGCCCGTCCCGGAGGTTTGTTGATGACGAGAACCGCATCATCTTCATACACAATGTCCAGTGGTATTTTTTCCGGTGTCATCATGGCACCTTTTTTCTCTTCGGGAAACGTGACAGTGAGCACATCCCCGGCTGTCAGCTTACACACCGCTGTTGCCTCCGACCCGTTTACTCGTATGGTCCCGCCGCCGTGGATCACATGTTTGATCAACCGTTTCGAAAATTTATGCTCTTGCTGTAAATATTTCCGTACCAACAAGCCCTCATGCTGTTTGGCTATTGTCCAGTTCAAGCTGCAGCACCGTCCTTAAAGCTTCAATTTAAACATCATCATCATCAGCGACAAAGGAATCGCGGACCCGGTCCCAGAATGGAAAAGGTCTGAACCGCGCAAAGCGCACCCGTTCCTTGGCAACCCGGCACTGGATAGATTTAACTCCGGCATAATTCTTTGTAAAATGATCAATCGCTATGAGAAACGTTTTTTTGCTGCCGAGCGGTTTCAGCATACATGTATGATGCTTGGGCAAAATGAGCGGTGAACCGATCGTCCGGAATACCCGATTATTGATCGAGGCCATTTCAGTCAGTTGAATCGCTTCAAGTGACGGGTGGATTATCCCGCCCCCCAATGCTTTATTGTACGCTGTACTGCCGGATGGCGTGGAAATGCATAAGCCGTCACCACGGAAGGTTTCAAAATGGGACCCTTTAATTTCCACGTCAAAAACAACCGATCCCTCCCCTGTTTTAATCGTTGTCTCGTTTAAAGCAAGAAAGCGGTTTTCTTCGCCGCCGTCATGATCGCGTATGGTCACTTCAAGCAGCGGGTATTCGACAACCTGGAAAGGTGTTTTCGCGATTTCGATGATCAGTTTTTCCACTTCGTCAGGCGTCCAGTCGGCATAAAAGCCCAAGTGTCCGGTATGAACGCCGATAAACGATGTAGAATCGAGCGAGTCGATATATTGATGAAACGCCTCCAGAAATGTTCCGTCACCGCCAATGGAAATGACCAAATCGGGGTTTGCTTCATCATATTCCAGATCGAAGTCCGTTAAATATTGCTTCATCGTCGCCTGTATTTTATTGGATCGTTCATCACCTTTTGATACTATCGCAAACTTCAATGTCCGTCCTCCTTATTTCCGGTGAAATAGCCGTTTGGCTTCCTGTACTTCATTTTTAATGATGGACATTTCTTCGTCAAGTTTAAAAGCTGCCTCAGCCGCACGCTGCAGCCTGGATTTGATATCAGACGGGATGTTCCCTTTATATTTATAGTTCAGTGAGTGTTCATTCGTCGCCCAAAAATTCATGGCCAATGTACGAATCTGGATTTCGGCAATGACCATTTTGACACCCTGGATTGTCTCGACAGGATACTCAATAATCATATGATAGGACCGATAACCACTTTCCTTCTTATGCGCTATATAATCCTTTTCATCGCTAATTTGCAAATCTTCACGTGAGCGAATCATCTTCACAATCGTATAAATATCATCAACAAACGGGCATACCACACGAACGCCGGCTATATCCTGCAGTTCTTCAATCCGGTCGAGCGGTATCCGTCTGGCTTCAGCTTTTTCCAGAATGCTTGAAACCGGCTTAACACGGCCGGTTATAAATTCAATCGGTGAATGTTTCGATTCATATTCAAACTGTTTTCGGATTCCTTTTAATTTTATCTTTAATTCTTCCACTGCCTGGGCATAGGGCGCAAGAATGGCATCCCAGTTCATTGTTCACACCACCTGTCAATCTCGTCTCATTCTTCCATTTTATCATAACATACCCAACAGCTATTCTTTGCATAATTGTGCGTTATTCCCCATAATAACCTCAGGTTGTTTTCTAACAGATTGGGGCCTTTGGTTAAAAATTCGGAGGTGCGTCTGTAGCGTCGTTGAGATTTAAGTCAGTCAATGGAGGAATGACATGTGCAGGAAATTGAAATCGAATATAAAAATTTGTTAGGACAGGAAGAGTTTGATCGCCTTCTAACGGAATTATCGTTCCCGCATACACCCCAGATACAGACGAACCATTATTTTGAAACAGCTGATTTTACCCTGCAAGGTCTGGGCAGTGCCCTCAGAATTAGGGAAAAAAACGATGCATTTACCTTAACGTTGAAAGAACCCCATCCTGATGGCTTATTGGAAACGCATGATCCGTTGACACAACAGGAAGCCAATCAATGGCTGAACGGAAACAAAACAGCCGGAAAACGTGTCGTCAAGCGACTTGCCGAAAAAGGGATCTCCAGCCGCGATTTCATTTATTTTGGAAGCCTGACAACAAAACGGCGAGAATTTCACGGCAATCATGTGCTGTATGTATTGGACGAGAGTCATTATCACGGTATAACTGACTATGAGCTGGAAATCGAGGCAACATCCGAAGCTGACGGACGTCAAGCCATTAACGCGATCTTGGTGGATTTTAACATTCGAAAACGTAAGACACCTAACAAGATCCAGCGTTTTTTCGCCGCTCTGCCCCGCCATTGACACAAACGTCTAATCAGATTAGTTGCTATGGGCATGTGACGTTGCTAAACTATATACAAATATACTGGGAGTCAATACAAATGAAACAACCCGGAACGATATATGAAGCAATTGGGGGTTTCGACACGATTGACAGGTTAGTGACAGCTTTTTATAGACGCGTCGGCAATCACCCCAAACTGATTCCGATTTTCCCGGAAGATTTAACGGAAACAGCGCGAAAACAGCGGCTGTTTCTGACAATGTTTTTCGGAGGGCCAAAATGGTATGTCGAAGACCGCGGGCACCCCATGATGCGCCGGCGTCATTTACCATTCGAAATCACACCGGAGCGGCGAGATGCGTGGTTGGAATGTATGGACCAGGCCCTTGATGAAACAAAAATAGAAGAACCGTACCGTACAGCTATATTTGAAAAACTGACTATGACTGCTCACCATATGATGAACACACCTGATCAATAGTACGTGCCGGAAAGGAGAATCGATGTGCGTTGGAATCAGCAAGAGCTGCCAGGCTCCTATAACACAAACACATCGTCAAAATATAGCTATGTCGATTTTGTTCAGAAACCCGTCGAGATATATGTCTTTATTGATCCGTTATGCCCGGAATGTTGGTCACTTGAACCTTATTTAAAAAAGCTGTCCATTGAATATGGCCGTTTTTTCACATTACAACCGATTGTCAGCGGTCAGCTGAATTCATTGAATAAAGATATCTTTGATAAACCGAAACAATTAAAGCAAATATGGGAAAAAACAGCCTCCAGAACAGGGATGCCCTGTGATGGTGACTTATGGACAGAAAATAATATTTCATCGCCCTGGGTTGCGTCCATTGCTGTAAAAGCAGCTGAGCTTCAAGGCAAAAAAGCCGGCAAAACCTTCTTGCGAAAAATACAGGAGAATGCCTTTCTCAATAAACAGGATATTTCGGATGTATCCGTACTGAAAAAGTGTGCCGAAGAAGCCAGTTTAGATATCGATGAATTTGCCGGTGACCTAAACTCGTCATCGGCTAGGAAGGCCTTCCAGTCTGATCTGAAGCTGACAAGGGAAATGGAAGTAGACTATATTCCGACCATTGTCTTTTTTAATCAACGGACCGATGAGCAGGGTATCAAAGTATCGGGACTCTATCCGTATGATATTTACGTCCAGATCCTGAAACAGATTTTGCAGAAAGACCCGGTTCCTTCGAGCAAACCGCCACTGGAAAGTTTTGTCGAATATTATCAAGTGGTGGGAAGTAAAGAAGTATCGGTTGTCTATGACTGGTCCCCGGCAAAAACGGATAAGGAAATGAAAAAGTTGAAACTCCAGCAGACAGTGGAAAAAATCCCTGTGAAGTGTGGAACGTTCTGGAAATACGTTGCCGAATGACGCTCAGAGTATGAACATCAACTCTTGAGCGTTTTTAAATTCGGCTAAAAAAAACAGGATGTACGGGGCAGCGTACATCCTGTTATTCTCCGTCTCTGTATTAACAAAGGGGGATGGGAGAAAGTTTCATGATCAAAAACAAAGGGGTTTTTGTTTGTGACTCATCTCACATTTTTAATGATACCAGTGACCCCTGATTTTATCAATTATCGTGTTCACTCTTTCACAAAAATGTCACACTTCTATTTCACACGTTTGTCACATACTATTTAACAGAGTGTCAAGGTTTGGGAAATTAGCAATGGGAGCGGATATCATGAGGGAACTCTTGCCGTTTATTTTTCTCATCATAACGTTGATTGCAGCGTTTTTGAACTTACTCGGGCTGATGCGGTTAATCCCGCTGTACATTACATTACCATTGCTGTTTATCTCGATTTACTTAACCATTTTTTCATTCACCCATCGGCGTGTTTACCGGGGAGGAATGCGGGGATAACAATGAATCCTACCAAAAAGCTGTCACCGTTCAATGCCGGTGACAGCTTTTTGGTTTAGTTTTTCAATAACAATGCTTCCATTTCATTGAGTTTTTCCTCAAATACATCGAGCGCGGACATGATCGGGTCTTTCGATGTCATATCAACCCCGGCTTTCTTCAGCACTTCAATCGGATAATCACTACTTCCAGCTTTCAGATAGTCTAAGTAGCGGTCAACAGCGCCTTCTTCTCCGCTTAGAATCTTATTCGCCAGTGTTGTGGCAGCCGAGTAGCCCGTTGCATACTGATAAACATAATAATTCATGTAGAAATGCGGAATGCGCGCCCATTCCTTGCCGATCGCCTCATCTGAAACAACATCGTCCCCGTAATACTTTTTGTTCAACTCATGATAAATAGCTGTTAAATTTTCAGCGGTCAGGGCTTCCCCATTTTGCGCGCGTTGATGAATCTCATGTTCAAACTCAGCAAACATTGTCTGGCGGAAAACCGTTCCCCTGAAGCCTTCCAGAAAATGATTGAGCAAATAAAGTTTCTCTTTTTCATCTTCAGCCTTGTTTAATAAGTGGTCATTCAGCAATGCTTCATTCGTTGTCGAGGCGACCTCGGCTACGAAAATGGAATAATTGCCATAGCGGAACGGTTGGTTCTTTCTAGTGTAATAACTGTGCAGGGAATGGCCAAGTTCATGTGCCAGCGTGAATAGGTCGTTCAATTTATCCTGCCAGTTCAGCAAAATATACGGGTGGGTGCCATATGCCCCGGAGGAGTACGCGCCGCTCCGTTTGCCTTTGCTTTCTTCCACGTCGATCCAGCGGCTGTTAAACCCTTCTTTCAGGATATTGACATAGTCATCACCCAGCGGTTTCAAGCCTTCGAGGACATATTTCTGTGCCTCTTCATACGAAAAGGTCATATCAGCATCCTTGACAAGCGGTGTATAAATATCATACATGTGCAATTCATCAAGACCGAGTACTTGCTTGCGCAAACGCACATAGCGATGCAGCAACGGCAGCCGCTCGTTTACAGATTCAACCAGATTATCGTAAACCTGTTCCGGAATATTGTTACTGTCCAGTGCCGCCTGGCGTGCAGAATCATAGTGACGCACTTTCGCATTGAAATTATTCGCTTTTACCGTACCAGCCAGTGTGGAAGCAAACGTATTGATGAATTTACCATACGTATCGTACATCGCTGTAAAGGCTGATTGCCGGACATCGCGATCCTTCGATTCCAGGAAACCAATATAGCGACCATGCGTTAAGTCGACCTCTTCCCCATCCGCATTTTTGATCGACGGAAACGTCAAATCAGCGTTGTTCAGCATACTGAAACTATTAGATGCACTTGACATCGGTTCGGACGCTTCCGCCAGAAGTGCTTCCTCTTTTTCACTCAATACGTGTGGACGCTGACGGCTGATTTCATCCAGAACGTGTTCATAGTGTTTCAATTCTTCTTTTTCGTCCAGAAATTCGTTCAATTTCGCCTCATTCATCGCCAAAATTTCCGGTACGATAAAACTCATCGAACTAGAAGCCAGTGTCAGCACATTTTCCGCTTTGGCATCCATCGCCTGGTACGTCGAATTGGTTGTATCCTGATCACTACGCATGTGGGCATATGTAAACAATTTTCCCAGCCGCTCCGACAGTTGATCCTGCAGCTTAAGCACATCAAACAGGTTTTGTGCTGAATCAGCGATTTTCCCCTGAAATGTCGTCATTGAGGGCAAATCATTCTGTAAAGCCTTAAGTTCCGCTTCCCACTCTTCATCAGTTGCAAAAATATCTTCCAGCTTCCATTTCCGTTCTTCCGGAATGTCACTTCTTTTCGGTAATTCCTTTGCTGCTTTTGCCATGCTATATCCTCCTTACAATTCCTGATATCCATTTATTCGAGGTATCAGTGCAAAAATCCTTCCTTTATTTAGTATAACGAATTACAGATGATTCATGCCTATATTCTGCTTTATCAACTGATTCATCAGCTCGTTATCCCCGTTCAATGCTGCTTCGAGATGCTGATAACTGGGAATTGCGGTTTGTTTGGCAAAGGCTTTTGGGGAGACTTCACGGATCACCTGCATGCGTTCCAACAAGTAAAGATACTGATACACCGGATTAGCAAATGACTTAACAAGAGGGAATAATCGCGGGTTACGCAGATGAGAACGTAAAACATGCATGCAGCGCTGCAGACTGAATGTCTCACCGTTCGTCAATGGGGCAATTACTTCAAGGCATAAACGGCTCTGCCAGTCCCACGGTGGTGTGTTCATTCTGTATTGAGACGCAACAGGCAGATAGACCATGGAAGGAAGCGTTTCCCTGTGAGTACGGTTGACATACAGCCACTGCTGCCATGCCAGTTCACGCCCATAGACATGTCCGGACGATCTCAGGCGGAACGACCGTTTTTCCTGTTTCCAGATTTGGCACAGCTGTTGCTGGTTAAACCATGACCTTTGAAACAAATCAGTCATGATCATGTCGGTCAATTTTTTAATGAACAGCTTGCCTGTTGCTTGTTGGGCAGTTGTGAAATAAAAATCCTGGAATAAAATAAAGCGAAGGGTTTCCGGGCAAAAGTAGTATAACGTTAGTGGAAAATCTGAAGAAAACTGATGCATGAAATGAAGCTGAAACTGATCAATTCTTACCTGATTCCGGTTACGGCGGTTAAACCGGTTTGCACCCAAAATCCAAATCGGAACAATTCCCTGACTGTGATAACCTTGATTCCGCCTGATGATTTGTTCCGGTGGGATTCTTGCACATTGATATTCAATCGCAATCGTCTTACCGTGTAGTTTGAGGAGTATATCAGGGCGTTGACCGATTGCCGGCAAGAACGTCTCCAGCTGGACATCCAGTTGCTGACTCTGCAACCACCTGTATAACAGCAGTTTTCCTTTCTCATGATAGGCGCCTTCACCGCCTTCCTGCGACGGACAATGGCTTTTGGCGTTGTGGGCAAAATGCGGCACTGTTTTGGGGCCTGCCCTGGCAATTACTCGTTCCCGGCATGCCGGACAGAAAAATTGCGTTTCTTTCTTCAGGAAGGCGATTTCTCTCCTGGTCAAAGACGCCAGCGTTACGATTTTTCCATATTCAGTTTTCGCTTGCAGCATATCAAAACACCTCCATAAATCACTATTCGACAGAGGTAGCCAAAATCCTGCAAGAAATGAAAAAATGACTTTATCTTTCCGTGAAAAGCGCCCCTGGCAAAGAACCCCGCTGCCGTCATATAAGATTTTTGCCACAGAAAAACTCGGCTGCCGTCTCGTCTTTTCAGAGGCTAAAGGTCAGAAGTCCGTTTGGAAGAAATTTGGGAGTTAGCCGATTTCGGTATTACAAACAGCGTACGGAGTTTTCTAATTTCTTATCTCTTTAAAAAAAGGCTGTTTTCTAAAAGTTTGTTGTTTTGACACAAAATCCAATTTGCATAGAGATTTCTAGGCTATTTTGTTAGGGTACAATAACTATTGTATGCTTACATTTTTACCTACAAATTACACATGTTCTTTTGTTATAAAAGGCGTTAAAATAATGAAAAGACAGGAGTTGAAATAGATGGTGGTTCATGCAGAGTTTTCTTTCAACGAAATGGTAAAAATCGCTAACAGATGTGACTATTCTTATGACGGCTTGTTTTTCTATGCGGTGAAAACAACAGGAATTTTTTGTCGCCCCTCTTGTAAGTCGAGAATCCCCAATAAAGAAAATATCACCTTTTTTCAAACATCAGAAGAAGCAAAACGAGCAGGTTTTCGTCCCTGCAAAAGATGCCAACCGGATATGATGCATTTTGATCCCAAAATGGATATCATTAATGACACAAAGACATATATTCAAGGGCATTATACGGAAAATCTTACATTGAATCAAATAGCACAAAACATCGGCATAATGTAATGTGCCCACTTGTCAAGACACAAAAATCGATTATTTAAGATAAAGCCTCCTTTTTAAAAAGTCTAATTCCACCCGGCCGCATTACGACGAGTTTTCTCCCGTTTTAGAGGATTTCCTGGGTTCCACCACCCTTGACCTCGTTTGTGTCCATGGTACTGTTCTTATGGCGGATGGGAAAAATTAAGCCTTTAGGGCTCCTATCCGCACAGCGAGCGTACCATGGACAATCACTTCCTAAGTTCCGCTGATGGGGCCCCGACCCCTTTCAGCGATCACTAAGGAGTGGCACAGCGGTCAAGGGCAAGCAGCTTCGCTGTGGTTAAGCGTGCCTTCCCAAATAGATACTGGCCGGTATCTTATCTCCTAGAGCTTGATGTCTGCGTTTCCAGTTGTAATGATGCATGTAAAGCCTCGTCATTTGCTTTAATTCCAATACTGTCTCCGGGGATAGTAAATAAAGTCTTTCCCATTTATAGCTTCGAAAAAATCTCTCTGTTCTGGCATTATCCTTAGCGCGTCCTCGCCCATCCATGCTGATTTTTATGGATTCATAGCTTTTGATGCATTCAGTATAATCCTTTGATGTGAATTGACTCCCTTGATCGCTGTTAATGATCTCGGGCAGCCCGTACTTTTGAATAGCCTCCTTCACCGTACGAATAATAAAATCAGTCTGCATCGTATTGCTTAAAGACCACCCCACAACGAATCTTGAAAACCAGTCAATAATCACTACAAGGTACATGAAACCTGTTGGTGTGCCGCAGTACGTAATGTCGATTCCCCAAACCTGATTTCGATAGGTAATGCCTACACCCCGAAGCAGGTAGGGATACGTTCGTGCCTCTAAATCCCGTTTGCTCAGATTCGGACCCGGATAAAAGGCGATGACACCCATCTCCCGCATATAACGACGTGTTCGCTTGATTCCTGTATTGGTAAAACCTAAGTCTTCCAGCTCACCTTTGATTCGGCGACAGCCGTATGCAGGTTCATCAAAGTGTATACGATCAATGGCATTTTTGATGTCAATTTCCTCCTGGCTTGGCCGATATACCTTGATTTCATAGTAAGCAGTTGACCTGGACAGATTCAATAGTTTACACTGATGCTTAACTGTTAATTCCTTACTGTCAAAGTCTATTAATGATTTTTTCTCCTCCAATCCGAGACCTGTTGTTGTTTTTTTTTAAGCCAATTCATATCTACGGTTAGCTGGCCAATCTGATTAATCAATTCCTCCTTTTCTGCCTCGTGTTCCTGCTTCAGCTGTTCCATTTCCGTGGACTTTTTATCAAACACCACAGGCATATTGTTCAAAAACTCTGTCTTCCATCTGCTGATGAGTTGTGGACTTACTTCATATTTTTGAGCGATTTCATTAAGGGTGCTTTCTTCCCTTAATATTTCTAAAACAACCTTTGCCTTTTCTGCTGCACTATATCTTTTTCGTTTTTTACTCATAGCATTAGTATTATCTTATTTTTTCATTTTTAGTGTCCAAACCTACGGATACATTATATAAGCCCCTATTATTTAGGGCGTCTTTTTAAAGAAAATACATCAAGAACACCACGCTCCTATTTAGAGAATATACGTGTACGTAAGGCTGTTCATCTTTTGAAAACCACTGATCTATCAATTATTGATATTTGTTATGAAGTAGGTTTTCAAAGCGCATCAAGTTTTTATCATGCTTTTCAAAAGCAAACACAGTATACACCTCAGGAGTATAGAAAGGATTTCAACTATGATCTATGACGAATGTCAAACAGATATTGGGCTTTTAAGATTTGTTTTAAGAAAAAATGGAGCGCTCGTGCGCATATTTTTAACCGATCATCATTGGTTAACTTTTTTTGAAAATAACGCTGTTAAAAAAAGCTCTGAGTTAGGAAAACCTATTCGAAAACAATTTCAAGAATATCTTGGTGGGGAACGGAAGGATTTTGATTTACCATTTGAACTTGAGGGGACATCATTTCAAAAGCAGTCATGGGAAGCATTGCAAGCTATTCCTTATGGGGAAACAAAATCTTATTCAGAAGTGGCCAGTTCTATTGGACGACCGCAAGCTATTCGAGCCGTAGGTCATGCAAACAGTAAGAATCCGTTGCCGATTATATTTCCTTGTCACCGGGTTATTGGAAAACGTAAAAGTCTAACTGGATACGCTGGAGATATAGAAATGAAAAAGCAATTACTTCATATTGAAGGTGTCATTATTTAAATACCTCACAGGAAAACAAACAATCTTCCGTGATAGGGCGCGATTGTTGAAGAAAGAAACTAAAAAGCAAATTTTATTTATGGCTCAGTTCTAATTGAACTGAGTTTTTTTATACAAAAAGCACCGCATTTAGCGGTGCAATTTAATATACATTTTTTCCTACAATTTAGTATGCAATTTAGAGTTTTGCGATAGGTAACGGAACCCGTTATAAAAAAAAGACACTCTTTTTATTCAGAGCGTCCGATCGCTGCCGGAAAATGGGTGCGAATTTGCCCAAATGTATCGGCTGCAAATATTTGTTTGCCATATTCTTCAAGAAAGTGAATGGTTACATCCGTGTCCATTCCAAATTCGAATATTTGACTGAGCAGATCTTCCTGTCTGTCATCATCTTCCTGTGGAAATACAATATACAAGTAATAGTCATCCTGATAATGGAAAAGCATGTTATCCACTTCATCATCGTGGCCCCTGAAATAGTGACTCAGCTGAATAACATCTTCAAAATCGCTGAAACAGACAATCAATGAGAGATTGCCGTCTTCGTCTTCATTGTCTTTTTCAGTGTTGTCTGCTTGTTTAGCGCCAAACTTATGATCCAAGACGTCCTCTATTTTTTCATCGACTGAAATGTCTACTGTTTTGCCATTCTCATCCGGGAGCTCAATATTTTCACCGTCTTTGGAAATTTGTGCTTTTGTAACAATGATTTCCAGGCCTTTATCCATCGCCTGCACTTGAATCCATAACGGACCATCAACATTAAAGTCTTCTTTATAATTAAGCTCCTCCATCATTTGCCAGAATAATTGTTCTCCCCGCTCACGGTTATACCAGATTTCTTCACGGTGGAAACCGCGATCTTCAATATCAACATACGTGACGTAAAACTTAACCGTATTTTCATTAATCCGTTCTATTTCCATCCTGCTTCTCTCCCTTCTTATAAAGAATCATGACTTTCATTGGTCAAACCCATGGTGGAAGAGTCAAATAATCTGAATTGTCATTCATGGCTGGTTATAGGACACGTATAACCATTTATTACCCTTTACTTTATTGTATGATAGCAACACCCTGTTTGAAAATTTATATGCCTATATACAGGGTTAATTTCATATTTTAAACGATTTTTTTTATCTTGTCACTAGTTGTTGTCAATTTATTTTTCAGCTTCTGGATGCCACCGTGGTAAAGTGTTCAACCCGAACTGTTTAACGAAAAAACGCAGATCTAATTTTGAACGATCTGCGTTTTTAAATTTTGCTGTACAGCTGTGAAATCAGTTAACCAGCCGTTGTGCTTCACGAAGCTGAAAGGTCCGCACCGTCCTTGGCAGGAATCGGCGGATTTCATCTTCATTGTATCCGACCTGAAGCCGTTTTTCATCAAGGATAATCGGTCTGCGCAAAAGACCCGGGTTTTGCTGGATCAAATCGAATAAATCTTTCATCGGCATTTGGTCGATATTAATATCCAGCTTTTGAAACACCTTCGAGCGGGTTGATATAATCTCATCAGTACCGTCTTCAGTCATACGCAATATTTCCTTAATCTCATCAAGTGTCAATGGCTCAGAAAATATGTTACGTTCTATAAACGGTATATCATGTTCCTCCAGCCACGCTTTTGCTTTTCTACATGATGTACAGCTCGGTGAGGTATAAAGTGTTACCACGTAACATCACTCCTCAATTTAGAATATATAAACACTTCATGAACAACTTATTATTAAATTAAAATAAGTTTAAATAACTTATATGTATAATTATACTATAGTTGTCAATCAAAAGGTAGAGGATTTATTAAAAAATTTGGCAAAAAGTATTTCTGTTCATAAAATGTTCTCATTTAGTTGTAACGTACCCCAATTCATTTTTAAATAAACCCTTTGATTGAAAAATAAGAGCCTCCTGCGAAAACCAAGAGGCCATCATATGATCCGTCTAAGCTTTTTCTGTCAAATTGTCAAATATGTCATGGGAATGGCGATCTTCATCATAAGTCAGCACTTCATCAACCGGCTGGTAGGCTTCACCGTAAATTTCCTCATCTTTGTACGTATGAATGGTCTCATACATTTTTTTCATTTTCTCATAAATCGTCTCTTCTGATTCATCGTACGGTGTCCAGTACAATATTTCCATTGGGGTTGTTTCGTTTGTGGCCAGTGAGCGGCGGTTATAATCAATGTATTGCGCATGGTTGAATCCTTCCCGCCTGTAAAAATGCAGTCGTTTTTCGGAATCTGTGTCATCATAATCGACAGGTTCCACTTCCAAGATAATCGGTTTGTCACGCTTTTTAAGCTTTTCAATTAATTGATGACCGATACCCTGCCCCCTTGATTGCGTAGAAACCCAAACATAATCAATAAAGAGGAATGTGTCAAATTCAGCATACATTAACACATGATATGGACCTTCATCCTTGTGATAAACATCCCCCTTTTCCTGCAGCAGCATTTCCATATGCTTCCGGGATTTCATCTCTTCAACAGGGAAATACTTGTTCAGCTTTTCATACCAGTTCATACATCTACTCCTTCGTCTCGTCGTCTTTTCCATTATAACGGCAGGAGGTGCTTATGTTAAATCGGGTGAATTGCTGTCATACCCTTTACTGCTTGGTTTAGCATGATATGAACTTATTATGGTATAAAAAACTGGGTTTTATTCCGAAAAGCCCGGTTTTTATAAATAAAGCTATATAACCTTTTTAATCAGCGGTTTTTTTCGCAAAGTTTGTTGGTATTTAGCCCGCAGCCTGAATACATTTATGCTCGTCCCGTTGCAAGACGTTTTGGTGACGTATAAGCTCTTCGGATCTCAGTCTAATGGTGTATAATCCACATTTTCCGTGTACGTGTTACCGGCGTTCCAAATTAAAAACTCGTTTATGCCGTTTTCATTTAACGCTTTGATTTGTGCTTCTACTTCTACTTTGCCGTATTCGGTTGGCGCTCCGCTGTAGAGCCATGGGGCTTCAAAATCCTGTATCCACGGCCTGGAGACTGGTCTGTTCTCCAGCTGGTCAAGGATTTTATTTTCGACTTCAGCGTATCGCTTCACCGTTTTGTAAGGTTCTTTATCCGGAAAATCAATGTCAAAGTACGATGTCCAGTGACTCGGATAAATCATGGATGAAATAACGTCAATGTGACTTGATATGTCAGGAAAATTCTGTCCGATACCTGGGGCTTCTTCAACCGTCGCTGTATAGCCGAAAATGTCGACAGCCACATCCACATCGTAATAATCGAGTTCGTCTTTGGCGTACGCCACAAATTCGTTGACTGCTTTAACACGCCGTTTAACGTTGCTCATGTCTTCATTTTTATAATCACCTTGACTGTAGCTCAGTTCGTCATCTCGGTTCTCAAATCCTTCTGGAAATCGCACATAATCAAACTGAATTTCCTGAAAGCCCATTTCAGCAGCCTGTCTGGCTATTTCCAGATTGTATTCCCATACTTCTTTTTGAAACGGATTGACAAACGATTCCCCTTTATTATTCGTCCAAACCTCTCCGTTTTTCCTGAACGATAGATCGGGATTTTTTTCAGCTAACACCGAGTCTTTAAACACAACGATTCTGGCAATCGGATAGATACCTTTTTCTTCCAAGTATTCCAGCATTTCCCTTGGACTATCAATATAATCAACAGCCGCATCTTTATATGGCGAATCTTCCGGTACACTGACCGTTAAGTTCCCATGATCCTCCTTAATATCGACTACCATCGCATTCAAATCAGACGTCTCGACAAGATCGACAAGTTTATTAAACCGTTCACCGCCTGCAGAGGGACCTGTCACATATATCCCCCTGACAGCGTCCGGGTATTCAAAATTCAGTCCTGAGTCATATGTAAAACGCTGCATCTTTTGATCTGTATCGACCTCGGATATGTTTGTCTGACGCTCCGTGTGCGCACTTACCTTTAATGTTTCCTCACCACTTGTCGAATGTGTGCTGATCGGTATAACGATAATGAGGAGGAAGAGTATTGCTGAAGCCGTTATCATGAGGTTTGTTCTCGTCATTATCTATCATTCTCCCCGTTCCCTTTTAGTCCATTATAAAGGAAATCGACAATAAATAGAACAACATGACAAAAATCTTTTAACTAACGATAGCTATAAAGGCAAGGTATCAGCTGAATGTCAAAATGTAACATCGATTTACAAATATTACCGACCATGCATCGGCTTTGTTATTCACAGGTTATCGTTAATGATCATCGTTTCATCCGGGCAAATTTATATACACGACCAGTCGTTATGATTAAAATTGAAAAATGGTATTTTGTTATAGGAGCGTATAAAGTATGTTGAAAACGTATGCTTGGCTAACTTTTTGTGTCGTGGTATGGGGAAGTAATTTCGTGTTTGGAAAAATTTTGGTTCAGGATTTTTCCCCAACCCTGTTAACATCACTAAGGCTTTTCTTTATTGTGCTCATTTTAATTGGCATATCGTCTTTCAAAAAACGGTTAAAACGGTTAAATAAAGTAGATTTGCTTGCGATTTTGTTTCTGGGAATTATTGGTGTATTTATCAATCAATGGTCTTTTTTTGAAGGATTACAAACAGCTGATCCGACAACATCTGCCTTAATTCTGGCAATGGCGCCTATTTTAACTGGCTTTTTAGCAGCCATTTTTTTAAAAGAAAAATTAACGGTTCGTATGCTGATGGGGTCTATTGCTGCGATAATAGGAATTTATTTTGTTGTAACAAAAGGCCGTTTAACATCCTTACATATTGAAAAGGGTCTTATATGGATTGTTGTAACAATGGTAACCTTCGCCATCATGATCCTTATGACGCGGGTGCTCTCGCAAAGGATTGATCCACTAACCATTACGTTATATTCGAATATTGTAGGTTTCGTTGTCTCGATTCCGTGTGCTTTTTTACTGGACAATCCTTTACGAATAAGTGCTGATATATCTTATTGGGCCCTTTTAATCGGAACAGCTATTGTGGTGCATGGGATAGCTACACTTATTTGGAATCACAACATTCGCTATGTTGATGCGTCAAAGGCATCCATATTATCGAATTTAGAGCCTTTTGTAGCAATGATTATGGGATTCATCTTACTATATAAACCGATAACAGGTGCAGAGATAGTAGGTTCCTTATTTATTGTGGGTGGCGTTATATTTTCGACTTATCAACGAAAGAAGCCCTATAACCGAACAGTTTCTGGTAAATAACATGGAATATTTGATGATGCAGGCGGAAATGGATACACCAGTGCAAAATCCAAAAGAATCCGTTCAAAGTCAGACTGAGGCATCCGAAACAAAACTGCATTATTTAACAGAAGTGAATGAGCAAATGTTCCAGCAGAATCTACGTTTACGCGAATATCTAGAGCATTGTATCTATAACGGGACAGTACCAACCCATGGGAACTATTATCATATTCTGCGGGAAGATAAATAGGACTTGTGTTATTCTTTCATTTCTATCACCATAATCCGTACTTCCTTCACTCATCACGATATTGATACATTTTATTACCTCCTTCTCACCCAAATTTATTAGCTTTATTTTACCATGTTTTACATGAAAGGGAGATATGGCGGTTTGTTCTTATTTACCCCAGTATATGTTCCTGAATAGAGGCCTTTCCTACACGCCTCTGATACTTGATTTCTGTTTCATAAATTGTATATAATGAAACAAAATGAATACTTTCAGCGATGATAAAGATGGAGTACAATTTACCAAATGGTATGTAAAGAGAGCCTGTGGTTGGTGGAAACAGGCAACAAGGTGAATTGGAATTGGGCTTTGGAGCTTCGTTTTAAAAGTGATCATGCATTTTTCGTGTGATAAATAGGGTGGTACCGCGGTTCATTCGTCCCTTTTTGTATGGGGATAAATGGATCTTTTTTATTGGTGAAAAAATGAGGGAGTGAACGACTATGCAAACGATTTTTTCAGGCATTCAGCCAAGTGGTACATTAACGCTTGGCAATTATCTCGGCGCGATTCAGCATTTTACCGAGCTGCAGGAGGACAATCATTGCTATTTTTGTATTGTTGATGAGCATGCCATCACTGTTCCACAGGACAGGCTGAAATTAAGAAATAACATCCGCTCGTTGGCAGCCTTGTATCTGGCATCCGGTATTGATCCGGAGAAATCAACATTGTTCATCCAATCCGAAGTTGCGGCACATACACAACTGGGCTGGATGCTGCAGTCCATCAGCTACATTGGTGAGCTGGAGCGGATGACCCAGTTCAAAGATAAATCAGCCGGAAACGAAGCCGTTTCATCAGCTTTGTTAACGTACCCGCCGCTCATGGCGTCTGATATCTTGTTATATAAAACAGACATCGTGCCGGTCGGTGAAGATCAGAAGCAGCATCTTGAACTGACACGCAATCTGGCGGAGCGGTTTAATAACCGGTATAATGACATTTTCACCATTCCGGAAGTCAGCATTCCTAAGGTCGGTGCACGGATCATGTCATTACAAGACCCGACGAAAAAAATGAGCAAATCGGATGAAAATGAAAAAGCCTTTATTTCAATGCTCGACGAACCGAAACGAATTGAAAAGAAAATCAAAAGTGCTGTCACGGACTCTGATGGCATCGTCAAATATGATAAGGAGAACAAGCCTGGCGTCTCCAACCTGCTGACGATATACGCCAGCTGTTCCGGCCAGTTAATTGAAGAATTGGAAGCACTCTATGAAGGAAAAGGCTACGGGGCGTTCAAGCAAGACGTGGCCAACGCGGTGATTGAAGTATTGAAACCAATCCAGGACCGCTATCATGACCTCGTTGATTCGGAAGCACTGGATGACATTTTGGATGCGGGTGCAGATAAAGCTGCTTTTGAAGCAGATAAAATGCTGAGGAAAGCTAAAAAAGCCATGGGACTCGGACGGGTCAAGAAAAAACGCTAACAGTAAAAGGTGGCTCGATTTATCAACCGAGCCACCTTTTTTATGATAGGATGATCATTTTTAGCTTTTCCCTAAAAAATCCGCGTTCACCACTACTTCAGGTTTGATGTATCCTGCTGGGGTTTCTGTTCCGTTTCCCACATCTTCTCAAGAAACGGCTGGCCTTTAATCATTTTCACACACAAATCCTCATGCGCCCGTCCCCAGCCATGTTTAACGCCTTCGTACAGTGTATTCCATACCGTTTCTTTGTCCATATACCGTATATATGGATACTGCTTTGGATCCCATTCGGTCAGCCAATAGCGGAGCTCCTCCAGATTGTCGACTGTCCTCAGCTGATCCAGCGCAATCATCAGGAGCTGCTTCAACTGCCGCTCTCGCCGTGTCAGACCATGAATAAGCTCAGGTTCCATTGACAGAATATGATATTCTTTTTCCACGGTTCGTCCGTTAAAGTCAAACGATTCCGGTTTGGTCGTCTTGATCATATCAAAGACAAGCTGTTCCTGCCTTGGTATGAGCCGGCTTTTTCGCACCGGTATCTGGTAGCCAATCGTATCAAATGCCAAAATATCCTGACCATCCGTTACCACGGCCGCAAAATCAAGGGAATCACGGTTCTGTCCTTTACGGATATAAGACCGTTTATAAATTTGATCCATCATGTCTTCCGGCAAGTCGTGCATGTCATTTTCGATGTAGTCATAAAGCTCTTTTGTTATGTATAACAATGGAACCTGATCAAGCAGCTCAATGCCGTCATTTTTTCGCCATTCATGAAAATAGCAGACGTTATAACCGTTTTCCTCACCTTCAAACCAGTTCACCCAGACATCGTGTAAATACAGCATACTCAACCCTCACTTTGAATGAATCATAAAGAGAATGTTCAAAAATTCCAGTGATAACATTCTCATTTTTGAACACGCATCTTAAGAAATGTGTTTAAAATACATTATGACCATCATGGAAAAATTTATTCGATTCACCAAAAATTAAAGGTTGTTAGGATAACGGAATAGTGCCACAGCCATCAAAAGGATACCAGTTGGGAAAAAGTAGCATTCCGGCCGCCCTACTATAAAAATAATGTACTCTCCCCAAGAAACCCCGACAGGCAAAAAGTTCATATAGGCAATAATGGATACACCGCCTGATACGGCCAGTCCAAACCCAGTCAAAAAAAGAAAAATCAGTACCATTACCCACCCACCTCGGCTTGTCCACTGCATTCATTACAGTTTATGCGTGAGACTGTGATTCATGATAATTGTCTCGATTTTTGACAAGGGGTGATGGGCGTACTGGTTATAGTTGAACCCGTATCATTTCAGCTGCCATCACGCATTATTCGGCAAGATTTGGTATGTATCTGGCCACTTCTCTCGATATTCACGGTCGTTTCGCCGGTAGTCCCGGTGTTTCGTGTTAACGTAAAAAAACTGACCGCCTGAACAGTCAGTTTTTTCCGCTATTACTGTTATTGATATTTTTTAAAAATCAGTGTGGCATTATGTCCGCCAAATCCAAGTGAATTGCTCAAAACAGTATTAATCGCCTGTTTTCGCGATTCATTCGGGACATAATCAAGATCACAGTCCGGATCTGGTGTCTCGTAATTCATCGTTGCCGGAATAATCCCATCATCGATTGCTTTAACGGAAATCACCGACTCCAAGCCGCCAGCAGCTCCAAGCAAATGACCGGTGACACTTTTCGTTGATGAAACAGCCAATTTCCTAGCATGATCACCGAAAACATCTTTGATGGCCTGTGTTTCAAATTTATCATTCAAAGCTGTACTTGTTCCATGGGCGTTGATGTAGTCAACCTCATCGAATGATAGGCCCGCATCTTGAACAGCCTGCTGCATCGCACGCGCAGCACCTTCACCATTTTCTGCGGGTGCCGTAATATGATAGGCATCTCCCGTTGCGGCATAGCCGACAATTTCGCCATAGATGTGAGCACCGCGTTCAAGAGCTGATTCCAATGTTTCCAGAACCAGAATACCGGCACCTTCTCCCATGACAAATCCATCACGGTCTTTATCAAACGGGCGGCTTGCTTTCTCCGGATGTTCATTTGTCGTTAATGCCTTCATGGCAGAGAATCCGGAAAATGCTAGGCTTGTGATAGGCGCTTCTGTCCCGCCGGCAATCATAAAGTCAGCGTCACCGCGTTCAATCGCCTTGTACGCGTCACCAATTGAATTGGCACCGGAAGCACAGGCCGTTGTCGTACAGGAATTGATCCCTTTTGCCCCCATCTGAATGGATACCTGTCCGGCAGCCATATCTGGAATCATCATGGGTACGAAAAATGGACTGATCCGGCGCGGTCCTTTTTCCATAAGTTTTGTATGCTGATCTTCCAGCGTTGCCATGCCGCCAATACCGGAACCGACCCAGACACCAACACGATCAGCATTGTTTTCATCAATCTTGAGATCCGCATCGTTAACGGCCATACGGGCTGCAGCCACCGCATACTGGGTAAACAAATCCATCTTTCTGGCATCTTTTTTTCCCATGTAGTTGGTCGGGTCAAAATCCTTCACTTCAGCAGCTGTCGATGCCGGCAATTCGTCGTGCTCGACCCGGGTGATAAAATCGATTCCGCTTTTTCCGGATACGACATTGTCCCACATTGTTGCGACGTCGTTACCATTGGGGGAGATCGTTCCCAGACCGGTAACAACGACTCTTCTTTCCACCATTTCCACTCCTCCTATCGACTCCTGAATCTTAAAGGCCCCAGCGCAAGGCGACAGCACCCCACGTCAGCCCACCGCCGAAACCAACGAGAACGAGTAAATCATTGTCTACTATTTTACCATTTTTGACGGCTTCTGATAAAGCAATTGGAATGGAAGCGGAAGACGTGTTGCCATATCGTTTGACTGACGTGGCCATTTTATCTTCAGCAATACCCAACCGTTCGCGAGCCGCTTCCATAATGCGGATATTCGCTTGATGCGGTACGAGATAATCCACATCTTCTTTTTGACACCCGGCCTTCTCCACAACATTGACGGATGATTCCGGCATTTGCCTGACAGCAAATTTAAACACTTCCCGTCCATTCATGAAAAGAAAGTCTGTTTCCTTATCCTGATAGAGTTCTTTCCCACCTGAACCATCGGCGCCAAGTTCGAATGAAAGGATTCCTTTCCCCTCCGAAACTGGACCGATAATAGCTGCTCCCGCTCCGTCACCGAACAGGACACACGTATTCCGGTCAGTCCAATCAGTAATTTTGGAAAGCTTTTCAACACCTACGACTAAAACATTTTGGTAGGCATTCGTTTCAATAAATTGTTTCGCGGTGATGACACCGTACATAAAACCGGCACACGCGGCACTGACATCCAATGCCGCCACTTTCCTTGCCCCCAGCCGCTCCTGCAGCATACACGCAACAGATGGAAATGGTGTGTCCGGTGTCACCGTCGCAACGAGGATCATGTCAAGATCCTCAGCTTTCATCCCTGCTTCCGCCAGCGCATTTTGTGCCGCATAAAAAGCCATGTCGGATGTGTCCGTATCATCTTTTGCAATTCGTCGCTCTTCAATCCCGGTTCTCGTCCGGATCCATTCATCATTCGTGTCCACGATCTTTTCGAGGTCTTTATTTGTGACAACATCGTCCGGTACAAAATGTCCCGTACCTAACAGTCCAACGCCCATATTCCCATCTCCTTATCACTATGGTTAAAAAACGCAATTCAAAAAATCTGGTTCACTTTTTGAACCCACATTAACAGCAATTCTTATGACTTGGTACTAATTTTAATGCATCTTCTGCTATTGTGCAAGACTGATTTAATTTGCTGTGCGTTCGTTAGGCAATAACCCCGTGTCTTGATAGGCTTCAATCTCTTCCTGCATCAGTTTCTGAAAATTCCCGGGTACATCCGCACTGAATTTACCCAGTGAAATCATATCGTCCTGAAAGTCGAACGTCAGCACACCACCGCGAAGATCTCCCTCATTAAATTTTTCGGCTGCCAGCTCATACAATTTTTCAACATGCTGGACGGTACTTGTTAGGACAGCCTTTTCCGCTAGTTTCGCCTGATCGGACACATAGCCAACCGCGTATATCCCGTCATCACTTGCCTGTTCAATGACTGCCGTGCTGTACGCGTTCCCGGCTGGGTAAACAACATCTGTCCCTTCTTTCCTTAACGTCTCATATACGTCCATAGCCTTACCTTTGCCATCCCAGTCATTAACATAGTTAAAGTGCACGTCCGCCTCCGGATTCTGATATGTCACACCTTCATAAAATCCTTCTATTTCCGGCTGCCACTCAAAAGCACCAATAACACCGGCATGATTTGATTCGGTCATCTCACCTGCCAGCATTCCGGCAAAAAACCCCATGGCATGTGCATTAAAATTTAAGCTGGTGACACCTTCAGCAAATTGTCCGCCATTGAAATAAACAAAATGGACGCCCGGATATTCCTCGGACATCTCCTCGAAAAAATTTCCATATGTACTGCTGTGCCCGAATATTAGATTCACGCCATCATTGACGAACGTGTCAACTGCTTCCCGTACGTCTGCTTCCGTCCGGACACCTTCTTTGTAAAACACATCGGTATTAAACGTTTCCTCAATTGCCAGCAGCCCTTCATAACCCTTTTTGTTCCAGGGTTGATCATGAATGGATGTTTCCACCAGCAGCCCGGCATTTTGTAAATTGCCTGAGTCACCAACAAGACTGCAGCCGGCTAATATAAATATGAACACGATGGGTATCATTATCAAAAACTTCTTCACATTTCCACTCCATTTCCGGAAATTGATTAGCCTGTCCCTTTCATTATAACGACTGGGCTCATAACGGTATACACGCACAGCCATTACAGTTTCATGACATCAATAAAATCGTTTATAACGTTCATAGTGATTTCTGACGATGGCAACACTTTCCTTTATGGGTCTATTGTTCCGTATATAGACGGAATTTTCAAGTTTTACTTGCTCTGTTTTCTGATCGTGAGCGGATCTAATCTCCAAAACCGGTGGCAGCCCTGAAGCATGAAGGCATTGTTCCAGGCTTTTTGCAACATTGGTCACATAAACTGCTTCAGCCATAAAACGATCCGAATCAAATGGAATAAAATCATCGTGGGCATAGATGCCTTTCTGATCCATTGGCATCCATTCCCCGAATATGAGCGGCCATTTAATGGTCACGTTCCCACCTTTCTCTAGGACCAATTCATGATCGAAGACGCGAATGACCGCATCATATGTTTGTTCGGATTGTGAGATGACTGTATGTGAGAACGATTCATTTCGACCAACAAACATGGACAGATGCCCCTTCTTCGCCGTGTTCAAGTCGTCAATCCCATCAATTTCAAACCCCTTTTCCAGCAAATAATTGGTGACATGAAAGCCAATCCAGTGAAAGCAATTTTCGATCAACAAAACCATCTCATTCATCTCCCCCGTTGGAAACTTGGCTAATCGTTAACCATTTGTCGTCCAAAAGCCACGTTGCACTAAGGCTAGACGGGAACGTTTTAGACGTTTTTCCGCCAAAATAAACCCTTTCATTTTTAAATCTGATTTGATAGACTGTAATAGGAAAGTTTATAAAAATGAGGTGTCGTAAACATGCGATTCTTGTGGCCACTTGTCTGGGCATTTCTAATCAGTTGTGTTATTTCATATGTATTAATCAGCATGGCCGGTAATGAATTTGAATTCGGAAGCACTCTGATGGCAACAATCGTCATCACGCTTGCTGTCTTTGTATTGGGCGAGGGTGTATTAAAAAGTGGACGTGAACATTAGGGAGCAAAACCGAATAAAGGGCGCGTTTAATTGAGAAGAACCCTTGCCTTCAACGTCATGATGGCAAGGGTTTCGTAATGACCACTATTTCAGGGACTGCTGTTGGGTTGTTCGGATAAAGGAATCTATGACGAATGGGTTAGTACCATGGCAGCGTACTCAAGGCCGTTAATGCGGCTAATGGAAGCACAAACCGGTTGAATCTTCTCGGACGGCCGTAACCACCGTAACCTGGATAGCCGCCATAACCACCGTAACCATATCCGTAGCCGGGGAAGCCATATCCGAAGCCGCCAAAGTCAAATGGGCGATGATGCCAATTCTTTTGATGTTGATCATATCCTGCCATATGATCACCCTGACCTATTGGGACTGCCATATAGACATATTCGTCATCCAAACCGGTAATAATGCCATCGACTTGCGAGCCGTCATTCATTTCGGCAAGCACGTAGGAATGCATATGCTTTTTACACAGATCATACATATGTTGATGATTATAATTCATTATTTTTCAACCTCCTCGCTACCCAGCCTATTCATATGCCTATAGGTTAGTGACATGTCCGGGGTTGAAATTCAAGTATTCTGGGAGGTAATCAAATGGAAACCATCGAGGCCTTCTGGCTATTGGTTAAATATATTGTTCTTGGTCTGCTACAGGGTTTCACGGAACCAATCCCGATTTCTTCAAGCGGCCATCTCGTCATTGTCAGAGAGCTTTTTGACGTGGGAATTGAAGGCCTTTCGTTTGAAATCATGGTGAATTTCGGATCCCTGATAGCGGTACTGGTGATTTACCGAAAGGACATTTACCGG
Source organism: Lentibacillus salinarum (assembly GCF_042679865.1). NCBI lineage: Bacteria > Bacillati > Bacillota > Bacilli > Caryophanales > Bacillaceae > Lentibacillus > Lentibacillus salinarum. Next base: position 123,955 of record NZ_JBHTNH010000001.1, read on the forward strand.
CTCGTGGAAAACAGTATCCGCTACATCACAACACGGGCTGACGATGCCAAAGATGATTTTCATTTTGTGTTATGTTTGGTCATTGCTACGATTCCAACCGGGATCATCGGTCTGTTGTTTGAAGATTATATTGAAAGTCGACTAAGTGGGGTTGCGGTTGTCGGCGTAACACTACTGATTACAGGCGCAGCTTTATGGATCATCCGGAATCTGCGAGGGCGTAAAAATGACGGCGGCATTACCGTGCGAGATGCCATTATCGTTGGACTGGCCCAATCCGTGGCACTCGTACCCGGTATCAGCCGCTCGGGTGCCACGATTGTTGCGGCCATGCTTGTCGGAATGAAAACCGAGACAGCATTGCGGTTCTCATTTTTGCTGTACATACCGGTAAGCCTTGGTATCACCGTATTGTCGGCCGGTAAACTGATTGGAGGCGATAGTGATTTCAGCGTTGTAGCTATCCCGTCGGTCCTGGCGTTTGCAGCTTCCATTATTGCCACCTACTATGCTTTAAGGTGGTTCATGAACATTATGGCAAAAGGCAACCTGAAATATTTTGCCTATTATTGTTTCGCGGTTGGAATTCTCGTTATCCTGTTTTTATAAAGCCAGTTGGATCAGTGATTCCGGCCCGAGTTACAATCCCTCCACATGGGTGAATGCACCACAAGTGGAGGGATGTTTTTATGGCAAAAGTCCAGGATGAAACAAACTCGGATAAATCACCATCAAAAAAGCTTCTAACCGCTGATTAGTTAGAAGCTTTATCTGTTCTTTCACGCCTGTGCTGCTCACGCCACGCTTTTGGAATATAAACGCAATACGGCTCACTTTCCATATAATCGCCTGTCACGTTATAGGCACGTGATCGTGATCCGCCGCATACATGCCGGAACTCGCATACACCGCACTTCCCTTTATATTTATCCGGATTCCTGAGATTTTGAAAGACGTCGGATTCGCGATAAATCGTTGGAAGTGGTGTCTGGCGTACATTTCCCGCTTTAATGGGCAACAGACCACTCGGATAAACATCACCGGTATGAGAAATAAAGACAAACCCATTTCCATCATTGACGCCTTTAGGTGCACGGCCCAAGCCGTCAATTTGGCTGGTTTTGCCGCTCATCAAAGCATCTTCATAACGGATTGTGTCATCATTGTTTTGATTCTCGCGTATCTTGCCCTGTATAACCACACGTCGATAGTGCTGCGCTGCTGTTGTTTTGATATCAAACGGTACACGCTTGGAAAGTTTATACAGCCAGCGCAATACCTTTTCATGTTCAGCCGGGGAAATCATGTCACTTTCTTTTCCACGTCCGGTCGGTACGAGGAAAAAAACACTCCAGAGTACACAATTCAAATCCTCCACCATTTCAGCCATTTCATCCAAATAAGCCACATTATATCGGGAGATGACCGTATTGATTTGAAGGGGCATTTCCAATTCATGCAAATACGTTATCGCATTCATCGTTAAATCAAACGACCCTGATGTACCGCGAAAATAATCATGAACATCGGCACAGTGACCATCAATGGAAAATGCCCATCTTGACAGCCCGACATCCTTTGCTTGTTGCATGGCTTCTTTTGTGACATTCGGTGTGGCAGATGGTGTCATGGAAACGCGGACACCTTTTTTGACGGCATATTCGGCAATATCAAATACATCCGGACGCATCAGCGGATCTCCGCCGGTAAACACCAGCATCGGGTTATCCATTTCATAAATATCGTCAATCAGTTTTTTACCCTCTTCAAATGAAAGTTCCAGTGAATGCCGGTTGTATTGTGCTTCGGCACGGCAATGCAGGCATTTTAATTCACAGGCACGGGTCAACTCCCAAATGACGATGAACGGATTTTCATTGTAGTCTCTCGGAAACATGACGACTCCTCCTAAATGATTGCTGCATCAAGTGTAAATTTTTAATCACGTTAAGAGGTGTGACAAACGTCACTTATTCTGCTTTTGTCACAAAACGATCATAAGGAAACCTTCGAAAAGTATCCCAGAGGCAGCTGTTACGATTTTTTGCCGATTGCCACGCGCCACATAGACGGGCCCTGCTCCAGGTATTCCCACGAAAAGCGCCCTTCACGTTCAATCAAAAACTGATAATGCAGTGGTCGTGGATCGTGATCATTGGAAAGCTCCATAAATTCTCCCGGTTCCAATCCGTCAAATACCTCAAAAATTTTCGGGTGTCTATGCCGCGGGTCGATCTCGGGTGCGTGTATTTTTGCCGTAAATTGCGTGTCATTCATGTCTACCCCTCCATTTTCAAATGATTTTGCTTCAGCAACTTCATCATAGTAGCTTGACGTCCTGGCTGCTGTGAGGGAGAACACCCCCAGTGTATGATATTGATCACGCTTACCAGGATTGTCACCATTTACAGCCATATCTGCTCGTCGGTTATGTTACAGTATAAATAGAAATGGATGGATGGACTGATCCTGTATCTGTTACGCATAAAAAGGAGTGAACGTCGTGAATATAAGTACCATTCAGGGACTGCTCCAGAAAGTCCCATTATTCAAAGATCTGACGGATGATGAGATGGAACCGATTATTGAACTGGCCAAACATCGCGTGTACCGGCATGGCACACACATATTCATGCAAGGTGATCCCCTGACAAATGTCTACTTTATTCACCAGGGAAAAATCAAAATCTATAAAACCGACTTTCATGGCAGGGAGCAAATTGTAAATGTCCTCCAGCCGGGTGACATGTTCCCGCATCAGGGATTTTTCAGGCAAGATGACTATCCGGCACACGCCGAAGTATTGGAAGACGCGGTTTTAATCTATATTCCGATTCAATCATTTGAACACTTCCTGGTTAACCATCCGGAAATCTGCATAAAGCTGTTCCGGGTGCTTGGCGACATCATTGTTGATTTACAGGGGCGCCTAGAAGAAAAAATCCTCCATAACACATATGAACAAATTATTATGCTGCTACTTCGTCTTTCTCGAGGCTATGGAAAAGAGACGAACGACGGCTTGATTAAGCTCACAACTCAATTTACCAACCGCGAACTCGCCAATATGATCGGTTCAAGCCGGGAAACGGTCAGCCGGACACTGACCCAGCTGAAAAAACAAAATCTGGTCACAACCGATAAATCCGGTGCGATCCTTCTCGATACGGATGCACTTGAAGATGAATTGTTTTGAAGGGAAAGATCATCCAGTGGGGGTGGTCTTTTTTCTGGCGATATAGTGATAGCGTCCTTTTCGTGTTGATGTTGTCACTTTCCGGGTTGATGCGCTCGATTTCGGGTTGATATTCCCGTGCTTCTATCGATACCCGCGCAGTTCTGTTAATTCTCTGGCTCTTCTGCCGATGCTTCTGTCCCTCTGCTAAGGCTTCCTCTCATCTAACTATGACAAAATTGTGGCACAACAAAAACGATGTGACACACATCACTTCTGTCATCATTGAAAATCATTATCATGAGATTAGATTCCTTCAACAAATGAGGTGATGTTGTGCCAAAACAGGAAACCATTATAGAGCTGGATGTACGCGAAGATTTGGCCATGAAAAAAGAACCGTTTGACAAAATCATGGGGGCTGTAAAGAGCTTAAACGAAGGGGAAGCTTTTATCCTACATGCACCATTCAATCCCCTACCACTTCATAAAATCTTGAATCGGCGTGGCTTTACCTATGAGGCTGAAAAGGTGAAAAAGAAACATTGGAAAGTCATTTATACCATGAAAGCAGGTGCTGAAAAATGACGATTGATAACCGGGGGTTGGAACCGCCACAGCCAATGATGCGTACATTGAAAGCACTGGACAAACTGAACAGTGGTGAGTCACTCGCTATCATAAATGACCGCCGTCCATTGTTTTTATATGAAGAGCTGGATGATCGTGGGTATGCGCACGAAACAGAAGCACAGGAGGATGGAAGTTTCAAAATAACGATAACGAAATCTGGTGATTAGTATGATACCTGGCGGAAGCATGCAGACAACGACAAACATTAAGCTGCCTCTCGCCTTTATCCTGTACGCCCTTGCAGCTCTTGTCATCTCTCAAATCGTCTTGTTTATTAATAACGATATCCTGGCGCTGGGTCAATTCCGGATCCCGGACATTTGGATGGGTGCCCATTTTCTTTTACTCGGCTATGCAGCCATGGTCGCTATGGGTGCCATGTATCAGCTTGTACCCGTCGCTTTACTGACACCGATTTGGAGTCAGACATTTGGCTATATGCAGTTTATCATCACTGCTGCTGGTGTGACAGCCTTTTCCATCCTGCTGGGAACGGCGCCTGACCTGGCATTATACGGTGGTTTTATTACCATTATCGGGATTCTTATGTTTCTTATACAAATGGCCAAGTCCATAGCTAAACAAGAAAACAAAAATATGATGACCGCCTTTATATCAGCTGCCATCATTTGCTTGTTCCTGACCATTGCTGCCGGATTCCTGCTGGCCTGGAACCTGTCCATCGGCGGAATTGGAAGCCACAACGCGATCCTTTCTGCTCATATCGCGCTTGGTGTATCCGGTTGGTTCACGCTTTTGATTTTCGGGTTTTCCTATAAACTTGTGCCGATGTTCAGCCTGTCACACGGCTATGCAATGAAATGGGCAAAACCCGCCTTCACGACTTATATCGCCGGACTGGTCATTCTGATCGGCTCGTTTTGGGCAGGCATGAAGCTGTTTGAAACAATCGGCTGGTTTTTACTCTTGGCTGGATTCTTTTTCTTTGTGCTTGATATACGGGAAATGCTCGCCAAACGCATGAAGAAAAAACTTGATAAACCTTTTTCATTTTCATTGGTCGCGATCATGAATGGGCTTGGTGTGCACATGCTGGCTTTCGTTTATAGTGTTTATGGCATTCAGGAAACGACTGTTTGGGGATGGCTCATCTTTTTATATGTCATGGGCTGGGTCATTTTCAGTATTTTCGGCTATTTATATAAAATTGTCCCGTTTTTATGGTGGACCCATAAATATTCCAACAAAATCGGTAAGGAAAAAGTTCCGACGTTAAAAGACATGATCAATGAAAAACACAGTGTCATCCTGTTCACGCTGTTTATTATCAGTGTAGCTGGGCTGACCGTAAGTGGACTGCTCTATCTTAGTATGCTGGTCTGGCTTTTTCAGGATCTGCTCACTTTAACGTCGTTGTTATACGTATTATCGATTTTACGTGTCTTGGTTAAGTGAAATCAAAAAGGAGATGAGTCCCATGTCACTTGAAAGTAAAGTCGATGCGGCTCTATTTGAAGTGATTGATCCGGAGCTTGACATTAATGTGATGGACCTCGGTCTGGTGTATGGTGTAGGGGTTGATGACGACGCTAATGTCAGCATTGTCATGACACTCACGACACCCGGCTGTCCCATGCACGACAGTATCAAAACCGGTGTGAAACATCGCGTCAGCCAAATAGAAGGTGTTGGGGATGTCACGATTGATCTCGTTTGGGAGCCTGCCTGGACCCCTGCCGAGATGAGTGACCGGGCTAAAGAGATGCTCGGATTTGCCTGAAACAGCAGCCGGAGAAAGCAAGTGGTTCTTTCTCCGGCTGCTTTTTACAGTTGCTTTACGTCAACTGAATTTTTGTGTATGTTTGTTGTTTTTTGCAAAAAATGCAACCATGACATTGAAAAAAATAGGCGGTAAACTCCATAACAGGAATCCCCAGTTATTCGTCAGAAGCGAAAGAAACAAAAAGAAAACGAGAGCTACACTTGAAATAATGACAGTAATCTTCTGGTATTTATTCATCTTTCACACCCCTTCCACTGTCGAATGGTTCAAATCATTCATTTAATCATACCCAGCTAAAACAGAGTGCTTGAACAAACCTCAATCCTGCTTAACGATTTTAAAGTGATCCCTTATCCCCCGCTCACCGGTGGGATAAAGGCGACAACATCGCCACTTTTTAACACGGTATCTTCCCGGGAATATTCCTCATTGACCGCTGTCATGGCGTGATCCAAATTGGCGAAGTCATACGAAGACGCAAGTTTTGTTTTCAGCTCACCCACCGACAGACCAGCTGCGTCTAGGCTTACCTGCTCACTTCCCGCGGCTTCCTGCAGTTCAGCAAACAATAACACATTAATCATCACGCATTTCCTCCTCGCTTGGAATCCTGTCGTCATAAGCCGTCTTTTCTTTCTGATCCCCAATCCACTGTGTACCGTCTTCCCAGTGTTCCTTTTTCCAGATCGGCACAATTTCCTTAATCCGCTCAATTGCATAGCGACTCGCTTCAAAGGCATCTTTTCTGTGCGGCGTCGAAACGGCGATAACCACCGCTGTATCCGTGATTTCCAGCCGGCCGATCCGGTGCGCAATCGCCGTATCAGTGTTACCCCATTTTTCCTGGATTTCCTCGCCGATTTGTGCCAGTATCTTCTCAGCCATCGGCACATAAGCCTGGTACTCAAGAAAAAGGGTACGCTTTCCATTTGTAAATTCACGGACGGTACCAATAAATGTGTTCACTGCACCCGCTTCATTCCGAACCACTTTTTCAATACAGTCATTCGGGTCGATCGGCTCTTCTGTCATCCAATATTTTTTTGCCATTATATACCCCTTCGTATGTATGAAGCTATTGTATGTATATCTTTCTGTAGATTATTCATATGAAACACAGGATATTCCGGGTTCTCCAGCAAATTCATATCCCAAGTCCCTACTGCTATTATAGTCGAAACCTCATGTAAAAGCGACAAATCTTCTTCGTTTTTTAGCAAAACAATTTTGGGATAGGTTGCCTGTTTAAAGCCCTCCATAAGCAATATGTCGAGCGTGAACATTTGATACAGCTGAATCAAATCATCCAATTCAAACGGCATCGTCATCGTCAGCTGGGTCATTCCTTCTCCCTGGACACCGCTCATAAGGGATCCGGATTCCAGATGTTGTTGGCTGTCCGTTCCATCGGTCATATCCGGTTCACCGCCGTGACCATGATGCTTTAACGATCCGACCCTAATCCGTTCATCCGAATAATGGCGGATCAATTGATTCATCACCGTCGTTTTACCCGCATTTTTATGACCGACAATCTGACAAATTTGCATTAAAACAGCTCCAATGTTATAAGAAAAACTCGGCTCCCGCCTCGTCTTTCTAGAGGTCAAAGGCCGGAAGTCAGATTTGAAGAAATCGGCGAACCAGCCGATTTCACGATTGAAGACTTCACCTGAAATGTTATACTTTATAATCTTATAAAAAAAGGCCGATCCATATCATGAATCAACCTTCTGCCTTTAGTGGCTGATAAAGCCGAAAACTGTCCGTCTTTTAAAACTTGCCCGATTAATCAGGAATACCGAGTGCGATTTTGGCATAGCGTGACATTTTGTCTTTGCCCCATGGCGGATCCCAGACGATATTCACTTCAGCTTGCTCGACTTCAGGAATATCGGCAAGTGCGCGCTTGACGTCCTGTTCAATATGGCCTGCCAGCGGACAGCCCATTGCTGTCAGTGTCATGGTAACCGTGCAGACGCCTTCATCATCCAGATCGGCGCCATAGATTAAGCCAAGATTGACAATGTCAATACCCAGCTCAGGGTCGATAACGTTCTCAAGCGCACCCATAATATTTTCTTCGAGAGCTGCTTCCATGACCTTCCCTCCTTCAATCTTCATACTCTTATTTAAACATATTTCATACCTGTTTTTAAATGATTTATATCACACTTCATTTCCACAGGATGTGGTGACATCGCATGACGCGTCGGATTATTCGAAAGTCCACGCGTAATGGCGTCATTTTCACCGGACTTTTCGGACACCCTATAAATGCTGTTTAAACCATATCAGTGTCTCTAGTATAGCATAGCGACTCACTTTATGATCGCGATTGGCTTCGTTGATAAATCGGATATCTTCCGCATTGTCATAATGCGATCTGGCTTCGTCATAAAATGTGCGGGAATGATCAAACGGCACCACCGAATCATTTTCACCGTGCCAGAACAAGACCGGTCGTTTATCAAGCTTATCAATTTGTTTGGACAGGTCATATGGTTCCAATTGGGTGTATAACTGCTCAATCATGGCTTCTGTGACAGGCAATTCGCCCATATCCTTAAAACTGTCCACTAATGATTTGGCATAAGTCGTTAGTTTGGGTGATCCCATCAATATGCCGGCTGTTTTGATCCATGAATACTGTGTCAGCGCCGCAGCCGTGGTAATTCCGCCCATGCTTGTCCCGGCTATGCCAAAACGACCATCCAGAATAAAATTGTCGTTATCCAGTTCTGCTTTGATCGCCTGCAGCTCCTTAACATTCTGCATGACGATGTCCCAAAATGCGACTTGCTTTTTCTCACTGGCAATTCCCTGTTCGCGTTCGCCATGGTACATGCTGTCGGGAAGAATAACCCTATATCCTTCCTCAGCCAACAGATAGGCGAGCGGTAAATTATGTTCTTTTGCACTGGTAAAACCGTGAAAATAAATCATCGTTGGCAGTGCATCATGTTCTTTTGTATGATCGGCAATCATTAAACATGGTATAGTGGCAATGGTTTTACGTAATACTCCTATCATGCTTGAGGTTCCCTTCCTGAAAAATTGTTGTACCATATATCATAATATGACGTTTTTGCAAATTGCAAACGAATGCTTTACATATCGTATCGACACCTATAAACTAAAGGGCAGACGAGGTGAAATAAATGGAAAAGAAACGACATTTGATCGCGCTGGATCTTGACGGAACACTTCTGACCGATGATAAACAAATCAGTCTGCATAACAGGCAGACGATTGAAAAAGCCATCAATGAAGGGCATATCGTGGTGATTGCAACAGGTCGGCCGCACCGTGCCAGTATCGACTATTACCACACACTGAAACTTGATACGCCGATGGTTAATTTCAATGGTGCCTTAATCCATCATCCGACCGATGACAAATGGGACGTCCTGCATAACCCGATGCCTGTCAGAACAGCCCATCGAATTATTGAGGCATGTTATGATTTAAACGTGCGTAACATACTGGCCGAAGTGATGGACAGTGTTTATATGGACCACTACGATGAACAGATTTTGGACATTTTCCAGGCGACAAGACATGATTCACCTTTTACGATCGGAAGCCTGAAAAATAAACTGCAGGACGATCCGACGTCATTACTGATTCACCCGAAAGCGGATAACATTAATCAGCTGCGGAGCCACCTTGATGATTACCACGCCGAACTGATTGAACACCGTAAATGGGGTGCCCCGTGGAATATTATCGAAATCGTCAAAAAAGGACTGAACAAAGCTGTCGGCCTGCAGAAGATTGCGCATTATTATCATATCCCGACAGAACAGATTATTGCATTTGGCGACGAAGATAATGATCTGGAAATGATTGATTATGCCGGTGTTGGCGTTGCGATGGGCAATGCGATCGATGAACTCAAATCAGTTTCGAAACATGTAACGGATACCAATGAAAATGACGGAATCAGCATTTTCCTGAATGATTATTTAAACCTCCAGTCCGATCATGTCAAAGCAGATCAGCGCTAAAAATTTCCTTTCATAACCGGCATGCAGCTGTACAAACTAGGGGTGAACGCGGATAAAGCGTTCACCTCTTTTCATTTTGCTGACTTCAAGCCATACGGAAATCCTGTCGACAAGACACGGTGAATTCCAAGGGAGGAATGACCGGTGGGCAAACAAAGCAAGTCAAGACGGTTCACCCAGCATAGTGCTGATGCCGTCAAAAAGCACGATGAAGTATTTCCGTACAGGTCGCGTTTTTCAGATGTGAAACGCACGCAGAACCATGGTGACCGCTAACAAATAGGAGGGGTTTGAAATGGCACAGCAACCAAATAATAACTTAATGGAACGCGCCAGAAATGCCGTCAACCAATTAACGAATAACCCGGCCAACGCCAATCAGCAGGAACAGCAAGCTGCACAAAATGCGATCCAGGCTGCCAAAAACCAGGCATCCCAGGAAGAACAGCAGCAGCTGCAGCAGCTTGAGCAGCAATTAAGGCAAAGCAATCAATTGCAATAACCCCCGTTGATGCTCAAACGAGGCTGCTCAAATATTGTGTGTTAACGATCCACCATTCATTATTCTGATGAAGCGCGGGATTCTAACATGCAATGAACACCCTTATTCGGTCCTCGAATAAGGGTGTTTCCCTTTTCGTCATTTTTCTGTTAGAATACAGGCAAGTATGGATTACGATGGAGGGAAAAATAATGGGAGTAAGAGCTGAAGCGACGCCAAATCCGAATGCGCTGAAATTTACAACCGACAGCCTGATTTTTGAAGGTGACAGCAGCATTTCCGTCATGCCGGGTGATACAAGTGAACACGCTATTTTAAATGATCTGATGGCTATTAACGGTGTTGATAATGTATTTGGCTATCAGAATTTTATCACCGTTAACAAGGCCTTTGACGTAGAATGGGATGAATTGCAGCCCCGTGTCATCGAAGTCATTGAAAAATACGGCTACTAATACATAAAGACAGCAATCATTAATTGCTGTCTTTTTTTCATTTCCAACCTTAAGTTTTCACTGCTCATGCGTTTTTCTGTCATTTTCTATAGTATTATCCGGTTTAATCCCGCCTGAAGAAACCGAATATACCTGTTGTCTGGACAATGTTGGTAAAGGCATTCGGGTCCACTTCACCGATGATTCGTTCCAAGTCGTAAAGCTCATAGCGGGTCACGACCAGATACATCATACTTTTATCATCCCTTGTGTACGCTCCCTTGGCCGGGAGAATGGTAATCCCGCGGACCATTGTGTCATGAATGGCTTTTTGCAGTTCTTCAGCCTTGTGGGTGATAATCATGGCGGTCACTTTTTCATGGCGTGTATGGAGCGCATCAATCACACGGGTTGTCACATACAATGTTAGTAAGGTGTACAGGGCGTTTTCCGGTTCATACAAAATACCGGCCATGGCAATAATAATAGCATTCAGGGTCAGGAAATAGGTCCCGATCGGTCTGTCTTTCATCCGGGACAAAACCATTGCCACAATATCCATTCCGCCTGTTGAGGCACCGTGCTTAAGTGTGATCCCAACACCTGCACCACCGAGAACACCGCCGAACACAGCATTTAATATAATGTCTTCAGACAGCGCGACAACCGGCAGGAACTCCAGGAAAAACGTCGTGACCAGAACCGAAACGACACTGTAAATGGTAAACCCTTTGCCGACCTTATACCAGCCTAATATGATGACGGGAATATTCAATACAAACAATATAATACCGGTTGAAAGACCCATTTCCAGAAAATCATTAAAAATGCTGGATATTAGCTGTGCTGCACCCGTAAAGCCGCTCGCATACACATTGGCCGAAATCAGGAAAAAGTTCAGTGACAAAGCATTCAACACAGCACCAAATATCACAATGACAATTCTTTTTGCTTCTACTAAGAACATAAATTCCCTCCTTTTTCCAGCATGCACGATTATTTTTTATCACTGTTTTTTGACTATTCTTCTATATAGCTTTAAACTTAAGCTAATACTATTTCCTGCGAATGAAGGTGACAAAATGACAATTAAAATTCTTGCGGATTCTGCATGTGACTTGTCCGAGACTCATTATAAAACATATGACATTGAAATGACACCATTAACCGTCCATCTTAACGATCAAGAATATAAAGATGGTATTGACATTAAGCCAAAAGAAGTGTATGACGCCATGCGGGAAGGAAAAAGTCCAAAAACATCCCAAGTATCGCCACAAACCTTTAAAACGATTTTTACATCCTATGCCGAAACAAATCAACCATTAGTGTATCTTGCCTTCTCTTCAGAACTATCAGGTACATACCAGACTGCCAAAATGATGGAACAGGAAGTGAAGGAAACCTACCCGGAAGCTGAACTTCATGTGATCGATACAAAATGCGCATCAATCGGATACGGGCTTGTCATTCTTCGTGCCGCCCAGCTTGCCAAAGATGGCGCCAGCAGTGAAGAAATCATTGAAACAGCTGCATACCATGCCAACCACATGGAACATATTTTCACCGTCGATGATCTTGAATACCTGTATCGTGGCGGCCGTGTCAGTAAAACGGCTGCGTTTGTCGGATCCTTTCTAAAAATTAAACCAATTCTTCATGTGGCAGACGGAAAATTGGTTCCACTTGAAAAAATTCGCGGCTCCAAAAAACTCTTAAACCGCATGCTGGAAATCATGGAAGCACGCGGAACTGACTTTTCCAATCAGACAATTGGCATTAGTCATGGGGATGATCTTGAGAAAGCAGAAAAAATGGCGGCTATCATCAAAGAAAAATTCGGTACGGACGATATCCTTATTGAAATGGTTGGATCAACAATCGGTGCACATGCCGGCCCGGGAACGCTTGCTATTTTCTTTCTAAATGATGATTATAAGTAAGCATCAGCTTGATCCGGGTTAATCCCGGATCAGTATTGATTCCAATACGCTATATACCACACAACACGTTCCACAAATCATTTATTCTCGCCTGTATTTTTATTCCGGCGAAAAGCAATCGACAGCAAAATCAGACCTACTGGGATGATGGCACCCATCAAAATATTGAGGGGAACCATAGGATTCAAAGAAAAATTCATTCAGTTCTGCGTAATTGCCGGCAAACAGAATGGCACCGATGCCGATCAACCAGGCTAACGGAATCACCAAAGGCTGGTATGTATCAAGCCGGAAAGCCTGAGCCAATCCTAAGCTTAATCCGTAAAAAAACAAAGCTATGCGAACCATTAAACCAATCGTCCAAAGAATGACTGCAATCGTATCGAATCGGTTAATAACTTCCCCCGCTTCGACATAACGGACTTCTGAAAACGTTGGAAAGGCTAACGTCGCTGCCTGTTCAGCACCGAATAAAGCGACAGGACCAGTAACTGGACCAAGAAAAAAGATTAAGGTAACGATCGCCACGCCTGTACCTGTTTTTACCAATTTTTTCGGGTGTTGAACATAAGGAAGAATCATACCCATAATCACAAATTCACCGAACCAGGCCATAACCGACAGGGACCCGATTGTAACAGGGAGTACACCATTGCTCATGATCGGTAGCAGATTGGTGTAGTCTTTCTTATCTCCCATTGTCAGAAAAACGACTGCCACCGCAACGACCACCAGGAGTATTAACATTATCTGGTTAAGTCTTCCCAGGGTCTCCAAACCCAAATACACGATATAGGCAGCTAACAGCAAAATCACTGTAACGAGTGCCCAAATAGGTGTCTTATCTATAATAAGTTTGTAGGATTCCGCAAACAATCTTGTTCCTAGGGCCGCCATGATAAAAAAGTAAACCAGATAAAGGACTCCGATGATTTTTCCCGGCCATGAGAAATACTGAAATAGAATTTCAATCAGCGTCAGACCCGGGAAGTGCTGCGACAGTTTCACCAATGCAATAATCCCAATCAGCCCCAGGATCGTACCGCCAATGGCTGCAATCCAGGCGTCCTGACGACTTTGCTGGAGTACAACCGTTAACAAAATTAAGTGCCCAATAATCGTTAAGGATGTAATCGCCAGCATTGCAGCTTGAATATTACTTATTCTGCCTTTTTCAATCATAGGTTGTACCTCCTATTTTTATCCCGCATATAACAGACAGTAACCCGCCAAAAGCACGGCGGCTAACTGTCTGTAAATGTCCGATTCTGTTCAACTAACAATCAGCGGGGAAAAGCACCCCACTGATTGAAGTTTCACTATATCCAGCGGGCTTAGCGTATTGAATATGTTAGCTATGGAAGGATCTGACACGTTGTAAATCATCAGTATTCCTAATAAAAACGCTAAACTAATAATCCCAATTTGTATAAATAATATTTTATATTTTTTTCTTTTCCATACAAAGTAGATGAGAGTGTAAAATATTTTGTGTAAATAGAAATGACTAAATGATGTTCATAGAAAAAGGAAGACCCTTTCCTGTAGAATAGAGTTAGCCAACAACATTCACAGAAAAGAGGTCTTCCCTATGAATCAT